>JARIHA010000066.1 GCA_029288475.1 Candidatus Tayloriibacteriota bacterium
ATGGAATTCGTCGGCAGCGTCAGATGTGTATAAGAGACAGCATCAAAGACTTTTTCATACTGATTTCAAAATTCTCTTTCGATAAATTTATTTTCTTAGACCAAAAATTTACCTCTGCTTCTCTGTCCATATCGGCATAGAGTTGCAATCTTATCTTTAATTTTTCCTTTTTTACTTCAAATAAATTTAACCAGGAGATAAATAAGATGACCATATCTGGATCAGTATTTGTAAAAGCAACAACTCCTGATTGTCTTTTTGTACCTTCTGCCCAGTAAAGTAAAATCCCAGACAGAAAAAGCTCCCTCTTAGACAAACTCCCAATTTCAACCGCAACTTTTTTATAAACAGCATCAATTCTTTCCTGCTTTTTGCGAGCTTTTGTATTCCTTATTTTCTCTACTCTTTCTGGAGTAGAATCGCGAAGTTCCTTGATGCGCTCTGAAGAAAGCGGATAATCGGCAAGCCAATTACTCAAAGTGCTTTTACTCAACCCAAGTTCTTTCTTTATATGAGTATAACTCATTCCCGCAAGTCGGAGGCTGATCGCTTTTTGTTTATCTAAAACACGAGCCATATCACTATCATACTCAAGAAGCATGAAATAAAAGTGAAAAAATATTAAAGTCATTCGACAATAATTCAAAAAAACCGCCTGTATAAATGTAGGCGGTTTTTGTGAGCTCGCAATTTCCAATTTACACCTCAGCGTGTTCAATATCTAGCTTCTTTTTTGGAAGAATGCCGTGAGCAATGATTATCTTCTCATACTCGTCTCGCTCGATTGTTTCAACTTCAATAAGTCTTCCGGCAATAGCATCGAGTGCTGGGCGGTTTTTCTTTATAGTTTCTGCAGCCTTCTTGTACGCTTCATCCATAATACGTGACACTTCTGAATCAATCTCTGCACCGACACGTTCAGAATATTCTTTGTCACCAACTCCCCTACCTCCATAAAGAGGACGTCCTTCAGCTCCTTCAAGAGCAATGGGTCCTAGTTTTTCTGACATTCCGTACTTAGTAACCATGTCTCGAGCCAAGGCGGTGGAAACCTGAAGATCGTTTGAAGGTCCTGTGGTCAGATCACTGAAGATCATTTGTTCTGTGACATATCCTCCAAGTGATACTGCGATATCATCGAGGAATTCTTTCTTGGACTGCAACTTTCTGTCTTCAAGTGGAAGTTTGAGCGTATATCCAGCCGCTCGACCTCGAGAAATGATAGAAATTTTATGAACTGGATCGGCATAAGGAAGGACGGAAGCAACAAGCGCATGACCAGCTTCATGAAAAGCGGTGATCTCCTTCTCCTTCTTTGAAAGAAGGTGACTTCTTCGCTCAGGACCGAGCATTACCTTTTCAATTGATCGGATCAAATCGTACTGAGAAATCTTTACGCGGTTTTCACGAGCGGCAAGAATAGCTCCTTCATTCATCAGCGAATAAAGATCCGCACCAGAGAAACCGGGTGTTCGCTCAGCAATCACCGCAAGATTTACGTCTTCAGCAAACGGCTTCTTGCGAGAATGAATTTTCAAGATAGCTTCTCGGTCACCTCGGTCTGGCGGGTCAATGGTAACTCGACGATCGAATCGCCCTGGACGAAGGAGAGCTGGGTCAAGCACATCCGGCCTGTTGGTAGCGGCCATGACGATCACTTTTTCATTTGGTTCAAATCCGTCCATCTCCACCAAAATCTGATTGAGAGTCTGCTCTCGCTCATCGTTTCCTCCTCCAACTCCTGTGCCTCGCACGCGGCCGACTGCATCAATCTCATCTATAAAAATAATTGCCGGAGCGGCCTGCTTTGCGAGCTTAAACAAATCTCGTACTCGAGAAGCACCGACCCCTACGAACATCTCCACAAATTCGGAACCCGATATTGAAAAGAATGACACTCCAGCTTCTCCTGCTACAGCACGAGCAAGCAAGGTCTTACCTGTTCCTGGCGCACCCATAAGGAGAATACCTTTTGGAATACGTGCTCCTATATCTAGAAACTTCTTTGGATTGCGGAGAAAGTCTACGATCTCAGCCAATTCTTCCTTTGCTTCCTTTGCTCCGGCGACATCGTTGAAAGTCACCCGCTGTTTCTTGTCATGCGGAAGAGTTATTCGAGCTTTTGATTGTCCAAAAGTAAATGCCTGCATACCTGCGCCACGGACCTGACGTGTGAGAAACCAAAGAATTACGAGGATAACAATAAGCGGAATAATGAACGGCAAAAGCTGGATGAGCCAGTAGCCAAATCCGCTCGGACCAGTGACATCTATATTTACCGCCGCAAGCTTGGCAGGAGTTACTCCATAATGAATGAGCGAATCAGTTAGAGAAGATTCTGTTTCCTTCATTGAGCTCTTCACGTCGCCGTTTGTATAGTTGACGGTTAGAGAGTCGCCGCTGACTGTGATCTTTGCTATCTTCTGATCATTTACATCAGTCGCGAGCTGAGAAAGAGAGACCTGACTGCTTGTTGAGTTTGATTCTGATACCAAGGCATAAAGGCCAATAACGATGAGAAATATGACCACCATAATTCCAATATTGCCAAAAAAGCCATTTCGCGGGCTCCCCCCTCCTTCAGGCAAGTCATCATTCTTCCTTGGGGATTTCTTGTCCCCCTCTTTTCTTCCATTTAGCATGTTCATATCTTGATTATACAGAAATGCGAAAATAATAAAATAGGGCTCCAACAAAAAAGCCGAGCGGGGTGCTCGGCTTGAAATGAGAAACTGCTTGCGGCCTTATTTGTTGTTTAGCCTACAAAAACGTGTGCGGGAGAATAGCTCCATACCAGTGCCGAACCGGAGACTTGGTTTCAGCCAATTTTACCTCGAAAAAAGTTCGGCATCCGGGACAAAAGCGATCGTAAGTACAATACTGCTCGTCCAGCCGTGCATGAACCTCGACAGGTGGATCCGTACGTGTATACAAGGGTTTCGTATTCCATCCGTACAAGATTCCCCGCTGACTGCATTCTGGGCAACGGTGAACCCATCGTCGGTACAAACGATACAGAGCAAACCAAATGGGAAAAATGCAGAGCAGTGCTACCCTTTGTCTCGTATACCCTTCCCAAACAAGGAACAGAACAGCATTGACAGCGGACAAGATGATCCAAAGGATGAAGCACGCGTTCTTTAAACGGTGCCCAAAGCTTCTATACGTAGTCATATGATAAATGAACGATCAGTAGGTTTACTCGCCTTAAAGGGGCCAATCCTTTAAAGACTCTGTCTTTTTTTATATCACAGCTATGCTAACTTGTAAACAACACCTGCTCTGTGCAACCATGCGCTTCTCAATTGCCTCCCCTGCTGTTAGTATAAAGAGCGTACCATTATGGAAAACCTACTCTACAATAAGAAAATAAACCTCGATTATGAAGTTCAGGAAAAAATGAATGCCGGCATCGAACTGGACGGTCATGAGGTAAAATCACTTCGCCTCAAGCAAGGCAGTCTTCAGGGTGCCTACATCAATGCACGCGGAGGCGAAGCTTACCTTATCGGCGCATATATTCCTCCCTATCAGGAAAAGAACCTGCCGAATGCCTATGATCCCTACCGCATTAGAAAACTCCTGCTTACCAAGGCAGAGATCCTCGTGCTGACTGCAATTGAGTCACAGAAAGGTTTGACAATAGTGCCAATTTCAATGTATAGTAATAAGCGCAAGATAAAGGTAGAGCTCGGCATCGTGCGCGGTAAGAAAAAGCACGACAAACGTCAGGATCTGAAGAAAAGGGACGCAGAACGAGAAATGCGTCAGGCAGAATAACAAGAACATTGAAAATAATTGGGGATGATCGGCCTAGACAGTTGATTACCTCTCATAGTGCGCAAAGTAGAGCACCGTTAACTCTTAAATCTGACGGAAACTTTCTAAGTGCAAACTTAGTTTCAAAAGCCAAGATTGCTTCTCCGTATTTTACGGCGAACAACTTCGCTTTCGCTTACGCTAACGCCTAGGCGACATCGCTTCAGTCCATTTCCGGAACGCTGAAGTGGGTGTTATAACCTCGGAATAGGACGCCTCCCCTCTTCGGCTGGCGCCCAAAACAAAGAAGATCGCTCATGAAGTATTTTGTTCGTTTAGAGTTTCATGAGTTAAATCTGCGAGAGCAGTCAAAACAAACTACACTTTGTAGATCCATTTGAGAGCATCTTCTGCACGGCGGTTCGATTCCGCCCATCTCCACATTAAGAAAAAACCAGCATTGTGCTGGTTTTTTCTTTACTTGACAATAGCGCCAAGAGGTCTAG
>JARIHA010000080.1 GCA_029288475.1 Candidatus Tayloriibacteriota bacterium
TAGTAATACTTCTCCTTTTTGGAGGGTTTGCCACATTTTATTTTTTGGTATTAAATAAGCCAAATATTCAAAATCCAATTTCCACAGGTCCGACCTTTAACAATGGGAATCCTACTCCTTCAGGTTCACCGGTCACAACCCCTGAGGTAACCCCGCCTGTTACTAGTACAGGAAGTGGTACCCCTAGCATTATTCCACCCTTACCAAAGCTTCGAGAAATTTCTGATCAGCCTATTTCAGGTGCCATCTCCTACACCATAGCAACAGGTACAGTAAAAAGTAAGCAGACTGAAACAATCATCAGATATGTTGAGAAGGCTAGCGGACACATCGATGAAACAAAGACTTCTACTTTAGAAACTACTAAGTTATCACTGACTACTATACCGACCGTATACCAGGCAGTTTGGAACACGAAAGGAGACGGGGTCTACTTTCAATACCTGGATTCTGTAGACAACGTCGTAACCTACTATGGACAACTAAAAGCTGTTAAACCTTCCTTAAAGCAAATTGTTGCCATCGCCACTAGCTCAACAAGCTCAGCCACCACTTCTGAAGTAGTATTTGCGCCGGATGAAATTCAAGGAGTATTCTTTCAAAACAATGTAAGTGGCCTGACTCCGTTGAAGACAAAGGACCAGGTTTATTATCTCCAACCTTTAAACGATAGGGAACAAGTGATCTCTTCAAAACTGGACGGCACACAAAAAACAATACTTCTTGATTCACCAGTAAAAGGATGGCAAATGAACTGGGTAAGCGACAAAATAGTCTCTCTCACCACAAAAGCATCTGCTGGAAGCGCTGGCTATCTCTATCTTCTTCATACAGACACAGGAAGATTCGATAAAGTGGCAGGAGGACTCTCTGGACTAACGGCTTTGGTAGATTCAACGGCTCAGAAAGTATTCTTCGCTAGTGCTCAAAACGGAGGCATTACGGGAGGTATTTATGATATTGCTTCGGCCACTCAAAGTGTTTTCCCTGCGAGCACCTTGCCCGAGAAATGCGTATGGAGCACAAAAGATACCTCAATAATATACTGCGCTGTACCGACAGATATTCCAAGTGCTTCTTATCCTGATGCGTGGTATCAAGGCTTAATGTCATTCAACGATAACTTCTGGAAAATCAACACAAAGACAGGCACCTCCACTCTGATCGCAGAGCCAGCTAAACTAGCGAGCACAAACAACGTAAGCATAGACGGAATAAAACTCTTCTTGGACGACAAAGAGAATTATCTTTTCTTTACCAACAAAAAAGACAGCACCTTCTGGAGCATTGATCTAAACCAGTAATAAATTAACTATTTTATAATGAGTGAGCTCTTGAGACGTTCGTTTGATTCGTCCACAAGCTTTCTTCTTACCAAGACTTCCTGAGCAATCGCAAAGAGATTACTTACCGTTAAATAAAGTGCGACTGCGGCATTAATGCTGTAAGCAATAAAGAACATGAAGATAGGTAACACATATCTCATCTGCACATTCATGCTTCTTGCAAGATCATCCTTAAATGAAGTGTCCGTTTTGTTCTTATCGATCTTTATCGCAGGAATAGAAAATCTCACTTGGAAAAACTGACTAATGCCGGATATAAGAGCTAAAATAAAACTTCGTCCCGTTATATCGATGCCAAGGAAATGTGTATTGATAACAGAAGTTGGAGCGTGAACAAAAGAATAAAGAATGTCCGTGTTAATTTTGGGTAAACCGCCGGTTCTGAAAATACTATAAAGAGCAATGATGATAGGGAATTGGATAAGGACAAGAAAAATACCTGAAAAAGGATTGAGCTTGTAATCTTTGTAAAGCTTCATCGTCTGAACCGAAAGTTCTTGAGGATTATCTTTGTACTTTGCCCGAAGTTCAGCTATCTTTGGTTCCAACTCCTTCATACGCACCTGAGTCTTAATAGAAACACGTGAAAGAGGGAAGAGGATGAGCTTCACTAGAAGAGTAAAGAGAATCACTGCCGCTCCCATTCCAGCCCAAGATGGCAAAATAGAAATCAAAAAAATAAGCCCATTATAAAGGGGATTGTAAAAAATACTATGATATAAAGCTGTCATCCACCTATTCTAGACTAGCGAGGGGTATTATTCAAGCAATAAACCCAGATTTGATAAGCAATTCCTTTATCTCCTGCTTAATTTGCTCATTAGTAAGATCTTGGGCTGATTTTCGAGCAAAAATAATCCCATTTATAGGCTTTTTTATAGAAAAAGAGGTTATGAGTCCCCGCAACAACTCGCTTGTTCTGCGTTTTAATCTATTTCTCCCAACAGCTGTTTTTACGAACTTCTTACTTATAACTATAGAAAAGCTTGATTTAAGCTTGGTTTGGCTAAAACGAATGGAAAAATGAGAGGTAGTACGAAGTTCTCCTTTTTGCATAAGGGAAGGAAACAGGGGAGTATGTACCCTCATATTCTTAGGCAACATCGTAATTTAGCCGTTAAACGGCAACTATTAACGAGAAACGCTCAACTTTGCGCGTCCTTTTCTTCGTCGGCGAACAAGAGTCTTTCTTCCGCCGTAGGTCTTTGTTCTGCTTAGGAAACCGTGCGTTCTTGCACGCTTCTTTCGCTTTGGTGTATATGTGAATGACATAGTAATACTGAGTATAGGGCAGAATGTCTAAAATATCAACTAAAAGTAAAAATAACGTTTAATTGTTCCTATCCCCAGCTTATCAACATAGTTATAAACTTTTCGGAAGTGTCCCAAATTTTTATTACCTATATAATTGAAAGAATTATGTTAGACAACAAAACACTTTGGGATAACGTATTAGCAGAAAACGAATTAAGCGTTTCTAAGGCAAATTTTAGTACTTGGTTTAAAGATACTTTCATTATCAAACAAGAAGAGGGCATTGTTTACTTAAGTGTTCCAAATGCGTTCGTAAAAGACTGGCTTATCAACAAATATCACAAGAATATTCTCAAGAGCCTGCGTACTTTTGGCGAACATATTCGTTCTATCGAATACATTATCGCAAAAGAAGAAGGGAAAAAGCGCGAAAATGAAGTATTTAGGCCAATTATGGGCCCAACTTCAGAGCTCCCTCTTCAAGACTACTATATAAACAAAGAAGACAATCTCAACCCTCGCTACACCTTCGAATCTTTCGTAGTAGGACCTTTCAACGAGCTGGCCCACGCTGCAGCACAGGCAATTATTAAAAACCCAGGAAAAACATACAACCCATTCTTCCTTTTTGGAAATACTGGCCATGGAAAGACACACCTCACCCAAGCTATAGGCAATCATATAAAGAAAAACAACCATGGAAAGAAGATCTATTACGTAACTTCAGAAAAGTTTGCCCAAGACTATGTAAACGCCATCCAAACAAACAAAATGGCCGCTTTCAAGGAAAAATATCGAAAATATGATGTCTTCATCATGGACGATATCCAATTTCTTTCAGGTAAGGAAAAAATACAGGAAGAACTTTTCCATCTTTTCAACGTAATGCACGAGCAAAACAAGCAAATTATCTTTTCTTCAGACAGACACCCAAATGTAATAGCAAACCTTGAAGACAGGCTTAAGTCGCGTTTCTCATCAGGAATGATTGTTGATCTTCCTTACCCAGATCTAGAATCAAGAACGGCTATTCTAAAGGCTAAAGCCCGTGCCAACAACTTTATTCTGAACGATGAGGTGACATCCTACTTGGCATCTTCGGTAGAGGGAAACATCAGAGAGCTCGAAGGTATACTCAACTCCATAATCTGCCAGGCACAGTTAAAAAATAGGGAACTGACCCTTCTTGAGATCAAAAATCTTATTAAAAATACTGCGAAACCAAAAAAACTTGTCTCAGTAAAAGACATAATCAAAGTAATTGCTGATTTTTATAACATAGAAGAAGACAACATCTACGATAAAACAAGAAGAAAGGAAGTTGTCCGCCCACGACAGCTCGCTATGTATATTTTACGCGAGGATTGCAACGTCTCTTATCCTTCAATTGGTCAAAAACTTGGAGGAAGGGACCATACTACGGTCATTCATTCTTGTGAAAAGATAAAGAATGAATTGAAAGTTGATGCAGCGTTGGTGCACGAATTAAATCAGATCCGCGCATTGATGTAGTGTGGATGAGCTGTGGAAAAGTCTGGGGAAAGATTGTAGAAGAACAAAGGGATAAGTCTGGGGATAACATTTGATAAGAAAGGATAACTTGGGGAGAAGACGGATGAGAGCAAAAAATCATACATGATGAACTTCATTTATCCACAGATAAAAAATAAAAGAAAAGAAAACGAGCAATAGGGGATAAGGTTAGATCGAGTTATCCACTTATCCACCCACCTAATAGTAGTAATAGATTCTTATATATAATTAATTAAGAAACAAGGAATATGAAAGTAGAATGCCTTAAAGAAAAATTTGGAAACGCCATCAGCAAGGCGGAGAAGATCACAGGAAAGAATTTAACCTTACCGGTTTTAAAATGCATCCTTCTCGAGGCTGAAGGTAATAATTTAAAAATACGAGCCACCAATCTTGATCTTGGTGTTGAAATTGTTATTCCAGTAAAAGTAATAGAGCCTGGTATTGTTGCTATACCCGGAAACATTTTGAACAGTTTCATCCAGAATATCCACAATGACAAAAATATTATTCTAGAAACGATCGAGAATAATCTTCATGTTTCTACTTCTACCAATTCTACGGTTATAAAATCACTTCCTTCTGAGGATTTCCCAACAATACCAGTACTCTCTGAAGAACGTCCTTTTACCTTAAATTCAAAGGATTTTTTGAAAGGATTGAAATCAGTATGGTACAGCTCATCCACTTCAAGTATGAAACCGGAGCTTTCGAGCGTTTTTATTTACTGCGATGATGAGAATATAATCTTTGCCGCTACTGACTCTTTCCGACTTGCTGAAAAGAAGGTTAGAATCAAAAAACCAAAGGATTTCACTCAAATTTTGATTCCTTTTAAAAATATTCCTGAAATCATTAGAGTTTTGGATGAGATAAATGATGAGATAGAGGTGAAGATGAATAAAAACCAAATAGCATTTTCTTACGAGGGTCTTTATCTCACTTCACGAATAATTGACGGAATATTTCCAGATTATAAACAAATAATTCCGAGAGAATTCAAAACGGAGGTAATCGTACTCAAGCAAGACTTTATAAACTCTCTCAAGCTCGCCAATATCTTCTCAGACAGCTTCAACCAGCTCAGCATGAGGATTCATCCGTCTAAGAAATTCTTTGAGCTTAAAACGAAAAATTCAGACGTAGGAGAAAATATAAATAAAATGGATTCTGCCCTTTCTGGAGAAGACATCGACATCAACTTTAATCACAAATATATAATTGATTGCTTCCAATCGATCGATTCAGATAGCATCTCGCTTCATTTCAACGGTTTGAGTAAGCCGCTTATTATCAGAGGAGTTTCAGATAAATCTTTTATGTATCTGGTGATGCCGATGAATAAGTAGGGTAACGCTTATAAATGTTCAATATATCAACCTATCTCAGTAAATTTAAAACCCTCGGGATGGGGGAAATTGCCTCCAAAGAGCTAGTTTTAGAAGTATTAAGGGAAATAGTAAAGGTTTCGCTTACACGTAAAGAGATAAAGATTCAAAATAAAATTGCCTATATTCAGACAAATCCGTTGGTTAAAAATCAAATTTATATTAAGAAAGCAGCGATTTTAGAATCGCTGCTTAAGAAAGGACAGGAGCTAAAAGATATTAGGTAGGTTGGTTTGAAATTATTGATTAACTGAGAAAGTTGTAGTGGTTTCACCTTTGTTTCCTACCGAATCAGTAAGAACGGCACGTAGCTGGTTGGTGTCCTGAAGATTATTGCTGTCACTAGGAGTAAAGGTAAAACTAAAAGGTGTTTTAGTAGAAGCGCCTATGTAAGAAGTATTAAGGTAGTATTCGGCCTTTACGATAGGGTAGTTACTTGTATAGCTCAAGGTAACGTTTACGCGGCTGTCCCTGTTGTAGCTTGCGCTATTGAGTGGATTGGTGAAGGTCACTTTTGGAGCAAATTCTGGAAGGTGAATATTATCAACCTGGGTTGGTATCACAGATGATGTCTGATCCGCATAACCATTTTGTTGTGCCCATTGTCGTATTGGAGCTTCCCAATTTTCGAATTGCGCATCTTGCTCTGGATTGGAAGGGGCAGGGCCGAGAGGATTGCTTTTATCTAGCCAATAAAGAATTGAGTGTACAGACTGAACAACCTTTTCCTCTTTTTGATCGGGCGGGGTAAGGTCGGTTGCCAGTTGTCCTGTGTTTTTATCAATCCAATAAGGTTGCCCGCCTTGCCACATTCCTTTGAGCACTGGTTTGTAGTTTGTAGTATCCACTGGAGCCGGTTTCTCAAAATTTTCTTTAGGTACTGCCTTCAATGCTTCTTGCATGAATAAGTTCCACATAGGCACGACAATATAGCGGGCAATTTGTTTTTGCATTACACTGTTGTCGTTATTTCCAGCCCAAGCTCCTACTGCGATTGTTGGGGTGTATCCGAGTACCCATGCATCTCTGTAGTCATTGGTAGTACCTGTTTTGTCTGCTACGTCATAGCCAGGGAAGTAAAGAGGAGAATTGGTGCCGAATTCAGGGGCTCGCGCTACATTGTCATTGAGCACGTCACTTACTGTTAAAGCTATTTGTTTATCTAATACTTGGCTTGGATTAGGC
>JARIHA010000092.1 GCA_029288475.1 Candidatus Tayloriibacteriota bacterium
TTCAGCTTCGTGCTCGCGCATGACTTCCATGGTAGCGGCCATCTGATCTTTGCCTTGCTTCATCTTTGCCTGCACTTCTTCAGCAATCTTCTGGAAGAAATCAGGATTCTTTTCGATCATCGCAATCACTTTTTGTTGATCCGCCTCAGGCACGCCCTTGAGCTGTGACTTCAGCATCTTTTTCATTAAAAATTCTTTTAGCATGGCATTACTTTATCAAATTAGGATATTTTTGACCATAGCTTGAGCTAGCTGTTCAGGTCGATATCGCTAAAAAGCTCGACTTTCTTCATTAAATGAATGACAAATGCAGGATGGACAGAAAGCTTTCCTCCTTTCATAATCGTTTGCAAAATATCTTTCTTAGCCTGACCAGAAACATAAATAAACGCATCGTTGACCATTTCGGTCAAAAAAGAAATCGTTACGGTCACGCGCAAATGATACTCATTCTTATTCCCTGCATCGTAACCGATTGCCCAAAGCGATTCGTGTTCAAAAAGCTCGGCAAATAAATGCTCGTCCTCAGGAAACGGCATCATCCCGGCAATATGTCCGTCTGGACCAATTCCTAGTGTTGCGACAATTTCCCTATCCGTGTCGTGTTCGGCATCCCAAGTTCGCAAAGCCTTATCAAAACGATGCCCGAGCTGTTCCAATGTCTCATTTTCAAGTGGAACTGTGCTTATAAACTGTGCACCACGCTTCACTGCTTCAGTATAAAAACGGCTTGCCATGATCTGAAGAAAATTATTTACCTTAGGATCAGTACTGTAGCGATCATCAAGAACGCAAAACGTAAGATTATTTCCCAACGATTCTGGATTGATAAAATCCAACAGTTTTAAAGACGAACCGCCGGATATCAGAAAAAGTGTCGCTCGCCCTTTATTTTTCAGCAGACAATCAGATACAGCCCTAGCGGCGGCCTTCTCTAAGCCAGTTTTAATGATGTGAGTAGTTACCTGAGACATGTTGTATGAGATTTACGCAATACTAGACGGCTCAGAGCCAATTTCATACACAACTAAAGGTATTTTTTTGATCTCTGCGATCAACCGATCGATAAAAACCCAGCTTGCCTCTACTTCATCCTTACTAACGAAACGCTCTTGATTGTCTCCTAAGCTTTCAAAATAAACCAATTCATAATTATCAGCCGCATGTCTTAATTGTTCTATCTTTTCATAAGGAACTTTCTCTTTCCCACCAGAAGAAAGTGTCAGCTCGATAAAAATATCTGGCTGAATATGGAAAGTGAGCATTTTTACTTCTTCCGACGATCCATTCATAGTCAAAGAAACAGGCTTTTTGAAAATCACCGAAGCGGTAACCGCGGATTCCTTCAGTCCCTTGCCAGCCTCCATCGCGACTCTCAAGCCTCTCCATGCTCCCTGCTCAATTTCAAAATTGGCACGAAAGAATGTTTCTGTTTGCGAATGTTCAGCTACTCCTTCTGTTTTTAAATATCCTTCGTATTGGGCACGTTTCAAGTTCTTGGTATCTATTTGGGCCGATTCAAGCAGTTTCAATGCCTGCGCACGATAAGCTCTTTTTTCTCGATCGTTCTCCTCAGGAGGTTTATCAGCAAGCATCAGAGCAAGCATTTCAAGCATATGGTTTTGCCCTACATCTCTTATCGCTCCCACTTTGTCATAGAAAGCACCCCTGCCTTCTGCAGTGGCCTGTTCATACAAGGAAAGTTGAATTTCTTCGATCTGTTCTAGGTTCCAAACAGTTCGTAAAGCTGGGTCAAAGAAATGCAGAGTAAGAAGACGATACAAGGCATTTTTTGCCAAATAATGATCGACTCGAAAAATCTGTTCCTCCTTAAAGATATCTGAAAGTAACGCGTTTATCTTTTTTGCCGAAACCAGATCAGTACCGATAGGTTTCTCGATCAGAAGACGGGTAAGGCCACTGCCGTCCGTACATGATAAGTTGAGAGCAGACGCCTCAAGATTCTTCAAAACTGTCTCATAATAAAAGGGTGAAAGTGCCAAGTGAAATATCTTGTGAGAGCATGCCCCCAGCTCCTTATCAATATCACCGAGACGATTGATCAAGCCAATATATGATTTGATCTCTTCAAAGGTCCCCTGATGATAGGTCACTTTTTCCAAAAATTGCGTTATGCTTGCCTGAAGTTCATCCTGCTCATCATTACTTTTTTTCTCGGCATTCAGGATACCTGGCTTTATAAGCTCCCTAAAGGCTTCGTCGGTAAAAGGCCTTCGTGCAAAACCGACAATCTTAAAATGCTGCGGCAGGAGTTTCTTCTTATAGAGCCCAAAGAGTGCGGGAAAAAGTTTCTTTTCAGAGAGGTCGCCAGTGGCACCAAAGATCACAAACGTAACGGGGTAGTTT
>JARIHA010000100.1 GCA_029288475.1 Candidatus Tayloriibacteriota bacterium
GTACAGGGGTGATTTGCTCCAGGATTATTATTATCAGGATGATCTGCAGTGCCGGCCCCACACACGATAAGCTGCGGCTTGCTAAAACCAAGAACTGCAGCATTTACACTTACTGGGATCATGGCAAAAGATGAAAACAAAAGTGCCAGTAAAATCATTCCAAGAGAAAAGTGTGAGCGAATTTTTTTCATATTGTTTGTCATGCTATCTTACCATGATATTACTGTGATTTAATAAGTCCTTGAAGCTGCTGTGAAGCATTGAGCACTGCCGCACTGATAGTATCTGCCCCTGAAGTGATCCCGTCTATCATCTGTTCAAAGACCATATTGCTTTGTGGCATATTCGGGTCAAGCCAGCCTTGAGAAATGAGAGCAGAATTGTAGTAGACCTGCTGATTGGCAGCATCGCTTTGTTTTACCACGAGCAAATCCTTTCGAGCTGGCGCTATTTTTTCAGTAGTAGCCCATGTAGATGCAAATTGTGAACCAAAGAGAGAGTTTAGTGTTTGGAAAGTACCGTTAACATTGCCCGAGCTATTAAGCACGGCAAACGCATTCATTTTTCCATAAGTTATCTTCTTGGTCGCACCTAAAGGTTGCGGCAATGTAGCTATATCAAAATTCAAATTTGGATTTTTTTCCTTAATACTTGCATAGTCGCTTGCAAGGCCGAAATAGACTGCCAAATCTCCTGCCGCAAACATATTAAGAGAATCATCCAGAGAGCGATTCCATGAATAATCTGTTTTTGCAGGATTAGAAAATTCTGTATAGAAACGAAGTGCTGATTCTGCAGGCGGAGTTGTATTTGCGGGCGAATCTGACAACGCGCTTCGATAGTTGCCAAGATTATCAGTATTTACAATCGGCGTTCCTGCCTGCATGAGCAATGCAGAAATAATCTCCTTGGCATGAGTTATATTTGAATATTCACCAAGAGCCAAACCGCTCTGTACAATATTTCCCGCTTTATCTTTTTGAGTAAATTTTGTGGCAATGTTATAAAACTGATCCCACGTCTGCGGAGGCAAAGCTACGCCCGCTCCAAAAAAAGTATCCTTATTCCAGTACATGACCAACGGATCAACGCTGAATGGAAAAGCGATCGTCCCTTGGTTTGTAGAATAAAGACCTGCCTCATCAATAAATGTATTCTGAAAATCCCTTGCGGAAAAGGAAGTATACGGAATAAAAGCAATCTTGCTCTGGTAACGAATAATCATGTCTTGTGGCAACAGTACCGCATCGGGACCTTTTCTATCCGCAAGTGCCTGAATCAGATCCTGATCAAAGGTATCTTCTCTCTTTTCTACGTACGTAATAGCGAGTTTTGAACCAGTCGCAGTGTTAAAACTGTCTACCGCCTGCGTAAAATCAGACTTCGGCACCGTACCCCACAATACAATTGGAATCGTACCGTTTGAGGTGCCTTTGACGGTAGCAAATAAAATAAGTGCTCCTAGAATAAAAAAACCAAAAACGCTCAATAACACAATTTGAAAAGTATTCATATTTTTTTAAAGATAATTCCGTAATGATGATCTCCTGCAGAAATCGTCCGATCAAATACCAGACCCTCGCCTTGAAAAAGCTCCCTAGCTTTATGTTCAGTAAATATATCTCCCGGATGAGGACCGATACCATTGTCTGAATCCCTCCAGTCAATCACGATTGCCCTACCATTTTTTTTCAAAATTCGTTTCATCTCCTGGGCAACATTCTTCTTTTCATGTGTCTGAAAAAGCACATTCGAGGCAAGTACCACATCTACACTTTCAGGCTTAAGATGGGTTCCTGAAAGTTTTTCAAGATCACCAACAATTATTTCTATATTGAAAACTCGGACCTGAGCAGCTGCATTTTTTAGCTTGGTCAGTAGATCCTTCTGCACATCGATCGCATATACCTTGCCAGCGGTTACCGCTTTGGCCAGAGGGATTGCATAAGAACCAATTCCCGCCCCAAAATCTGCAACTTCCATGGTAGGCAGAAGCCCCATTTGGTCAACGTTCTTTTCTGGATTAGAAAACATGGAACAATTATACCATCAAAGGAGAGAACTTTGTCTGTTTAATTGTGGATGACGGTTTCTTTCTTTTTACTAATGCTTTAAGATAAGTAGTTGAATAGCAAGAATAATAACACTTTCTCCGTCCCAAGCTAAGAGTGAGGACTTCGAAAG
>JARIHA010000106.1 GCA_029288475.1 Candidatus Tayloriibacteriota bacterium
AAAACGAAGAGTGGCCTGGCCCTCCATTCCAAATCCCAAGATCAGTATTTTTTTATGGCGAAGTTCTTCAATTTTCATAAGCAGTAGATAACAAAGATGAGGAAGAAAAAACTGTGCGAAACTGTTCAGGCATCAATTCCATGGAACCCACCGCCAGAAGTTTTTCTTTACTTTTTATAATATCATCCACTTCGTCTCCAAATTCTTCCAGAAACATATTCATCACCGGACTTTCTTCGTGACCATTTCGTACATAAGCTAAATAGAGCATGAGCTTCACTTCATCGGGAGTTCCTACACATTCAAACGGTTTGGCTGCCTCAAGGCCTAAAAGCTCGCGGTAAAGAGGTATAACCTCCTTCTTGGCAAAAAGATTTACAGGCTCCTGGGTAGAACCAAAGATCTCCTGCACTTTCTCTTTTGCTAAAAAGGCAGAGAGGCCTGCAAAGACAAACGCGCACTTTGGACATTCTCCACACCAACGCTTCGGCATTTTGCCTGTTTGCTTATTGATCGTAAAATTTCGATTACAACTCGAGAAGACAGAAAAATATTGAGGATACTGAGAAAAGAGCTCAATGATCTTCACCTCGCTCAATGGGCGCAAGAGAGAAAAGCTTTTAAATTCTGGAGTAACAAATCTTTCTATATATTCCTGCCAAAGCACTTCGTACTCGCTTGATTTACTCCACTGGTGATTAATCTCTTCACCAAGATAAAAGACATTGCCAACATCTGCACTTTCTTCGTTTGAAGCAATGGAATAAGAAAATCCTACGAGAAGACCTGCGCACAGAGCAATGGCTTGTACAATGGCAGTTGCAGGTACATGACCATTGTACACGTCTGTTCTTTTGTTTATCTCAAATAACTGCGGATCGAGCTCACGCTTCACTACGAGTTGCGATGCATCCGAAAGAGTCATCACCTGCTCCTTTATATGATCGTTATTAACGACAAACTGAGAGAAAGGAATGCCTGTCTTCTTAATGAGCTCGAGCGAGACAATTGAATCTTTTCCTCCACCCACGAGCAAGAGCGCCTGGTCTTCAAGCTGAACATTATTTTTTTCAACTTCACCTTGAAGATCGGAAACACCAACAGGAAACTTGATTAACCCGCGATAATCAATAGTGTTGCGATAAAAAAATTCGCCGAGACCTTTTTCATAAAACGTATTCCAAAAATCTGCCTGCTCTTCGTTAAGCTTGGTAAAAGCCACTTCAATCTTCGGCGGACAAAAAATCTTCCAATAACTAATTCCTAAAGCAAGTGCCAACATATCAAGCGCACGACTAAATGCCGCAGTTTCTACATTCTTAAACCCTCCGTTTGAAGGCGTTGGAAAAGTAACTTTCTCAGTAAAATGAAATTCACCAAGAGTATAGGAAAAAAGGGCAATGCCTGTTTTTGCATCAAACTGCCTTCCATCAAAGCGGAATATGGCCTTCCCTGCCTCATTTCCTTTCATATTGATGAATTGTACAAGATTTGTCCGTTCGACTCAATCTGCTATGATTAACAGCATGATACGAAAATTTCTACGGACATTGAGGCAACTGAAATTCTCCTATACTCCCCTCGTTGAAATAACGATCTCAAAAGAGCGACTTCTTCATAATCTTTCTGTGTTTAAAAAAGAATGTATTGGCGCCGCCATCGCTCCCGTATTAAAAAGTAATGCCTACGGACATGGGCTCATCCAAGTAGCAAAAATTCTGGACGAACAGGAAAAAAACGAACGCTCGCCCTTTCTTGTCATCGATTCATACTATGAAGCTCTCATTCTGAGAAATGAAAAAATAATTTCACCGCTTCTCATCATCGGCTTTACCAATGATGAAAATATATATCATTCTCCGCTCAAAAACCTTTCCTTTACACTCATTGGTATAGAACAATTAACAGATATTTCAGCAAATCTCACTCTTCCGACCCACTTTCATCTAAAAATAGATACCGGCATGTCGCGGCACGGCATAAGGCCGGAGGATTTTACTAAAGCAGTTGAGTGTATAAAAAATAATAAAAATATACTATTGGAAGGAATCTGCTCTCACTTTGCCGATGCAGACGGTGACGATTCCGCATTCACCAAAATGCAAATACAGGCATGGCATGAAGCGGTAAAATTCTTTACTACTGCATTTCCTTCCCTCACTTACTTTCACATTTCAGCGACGAGCGGCGCGACATACCATCGTGACATCAAGGCAAATATGCTTCGTCTCGGTCTTGGTCTTTATGGCATTCTGCCTGATTCTAAAGACAATCGAATCTCTTCAAAGCTTCTGCCTGTGCTTGAAATGAAATCAGTCATTAGTACTGTGAAGCATATCAAGAAAGGAGATTCAGTTGGGTACAATCACACCTTCACCGCACCCCAAGACATGACTATTGCTACTATTCCCGCCGGATACTTTGAGGGTATCGACCGACGACTTTCAAATATTGGTTTCGTAACCATAGGAAACATACCCTGCCCACTCATAGGCCGCATCAGTATGAATATCAGCACGATAGATATAAGCAAACTCAAAGAGGCAAAGCGCGGAGATGAAGTAACGATCATCAGCAGCAACCCTCTTGAAAATAACTCAGCGGCAAAAATGGCAGTCTTGGCAAAAACAGTACCTTGGGAAATCCTCGTGCATATTCCTGCACAGCTCCGCCGCACAGTAATTAAATAACATGAAAACTTCCCTAACTTGCAGTCCAAGGTTTTTATTTTTATGGATAAAGGCAAACTGAAGATAGTGTAATCATAGCGCTTTGACTAAAGCTTGACAATAATTGATGCTAATGTTTATACTATAAAAGCTCGAAAACGTAAACGTGATGGTGAACGGCCTCGAAAGAGGTATCCGAGCTAGCCTCAGGGGTTCAACCCTTGAGGCTATTTTTCAAAAAAGCCCAACATCTCAAATAGACAGAGTTACAAAGTAAAATAAATCTCCACAAAAAAAGACTTTGCCTACCCTCACTCTTAGCTTGGGGTAAGCAAAGTCTTTTTTTGTGGAGATTCACTCTTCTATTTTATACCTGTGCGTAGGGAGGGACTCGAACCCCCGATGCCCAAAGGGCCGTAGATTTACAGTCTACTGGAATAGCCGCTATCCGACCTACGCATATTCCTTTATGTAACCTCTTTTATAACCTTATAGGATTCTATCAGAAAAAATTAAAAAAGCCATGTTATCGTAACATGGCTTTTTTATGAGATAAACTCGTGACTATCTGCTTACTAAGTTACACTGCCGCCTTTTCAGTAACCAATGGCTCTGCAACAAAGTCAGATCTTTTTCCTTTCTTAACCGTAAAGAGAAATTCCTGATCTTTCGCTTCAGACTTGATGCCGAGCGGATCAAACTTAATGAATTTTGCATCCTTTGCTTCTCTTGATTCTTTGGTTTCCTTTACAGGTTCCTTGAGGTCAACGGTGATAGTGCCTCCGCGCATTACGCCCTGTGAGACCATCAGCGATGCCACTGATGTAAGGATCTTGTTTTGGATCAATCGCTTGAGCGGTCGTGCTCCATACTGAGGGTTGTACCCTTCTTTAGCAAGATAAGATAAGACTGCGGGTGATATTTCGAGTTTGATGTCCTTCTCTGCCAATCGTGCCTTCACAATCTCTACTTGAATACCTACGATCTGAGCAATAGCTTCCGGACTGAGAATATCGAAGATGATGATATCGTCGAGACGGTTGAGGAATTCTGGTCGGAAATAATCCTTCAGGCTTGCGGTGACTTTTTCCTTAACCTGCTCGTATTCTTCCTGCTTTGAAGAGCTAGTACTGAAACCGATTCGTTCCATCCTGTCTATATACTGTGCTCCAATGTTTGAAGTAAGAATAATGATTGTGTTCTTGAAGTTGATAACGCGGCCCTTAGAATCTGTCAGACGGCCGTTGTCGAGAATCTGCAAGAGCACGTTGAATACCTCTGGGTGTGCCTTTTCGATCTCGTCAAAAAGCACTACTGAATAAGGTCGATGGCGGATCGTTTCAGCAAAGCTTCCCGCATCATCATGACCTACGTATCCTGGAGGTGCACCAATAATCTTTGAAACAGAATGCTTCTCCATGTACTCAGACATATCGATTCGGATAAGTGACTTTTCATCGTCGAACATGAATTCAGCAAGAGCCTTGGTAAGCTCGGTCTTTCCTACTCCGGTTGGACCAAGGAAAATGAACGAACCGATAGGTCGGTTTGGATCAGCGATCCCTGCTCGAGAACGCTTTACTGTGTCGGCAATCTTCTTGACCGCTTCTGACTGACCGATAATGCGCTTTGTGAGCACGTCTTCCATGCGGTTGAGCTTTTCAGCTTCTGCTTCGAGCATGCGGGAAACCGGAATTCCAGTCCATCGCGCTACAATATCTGCAATATCGCTTTCTGTGATCTCTTCCTTGAGAATTCGTCGAGAGCTTTGGAGCTTCTTCAGCCGCTTGGTCTTATTTTCCAAATCCTTCTCTATCTGAGGAATTTTTCCATAGCGAATCTCGGCCGCTTTTGACAGATCTGCACGAGCTTCTGCCTGTTCAGCTTCAATGCGAAGAGCTTCTAGATCTTTTTTATTTGCCTTAATACTAATGATGATATCTTTTTCGTTTTTCCACTTTAGCTCGAACTCCGAAGTCTTTTCCTTCATGTCTGCAATCTCTTTATCAATCTTCTTGACACGAGCTTTCGTATTTGTAGTTACATGATGTTCCTTCTTGAGTGCTTCCCGCTCGATTTCAAGGCGCATTACCTTGCGTCGAGTTTCTTCTAGAAGAGGAGGCATGTTCTCAAGTGAAATCTTAAGCTGTGAGGCTGCTTCGTCGATGAGGTCAACCGCCTTATCAGGTAGGAAACGATCAGTAATATATCGAGTGCTCAAGCTTACCGCTGACACAATCGCGTCGTCAGTGATCTTTACTCCATGGAAGAGCTCATACCTTTCCTTAAGACCTCGAAGGATGGAAATAGCATCTTCGGTGTTGGGCTCGCTTACAAATACTGGCTGGAATCGTCGAGTAAGAGCTGGATCTTTTTCAATATGTTTCTGGTACTCGCGAAGAGTTGTGGCACCGATAGCTCGAAGCTCTCCCTTTGCAAGGGCTGGCTTAAGCATGTTTGAGGCATCCATCGATCCCTCAGCTGCTCCTGCTCCTACAATAGTATGGATTTCATCAATAAAGAGAATGATCTTTCCATCGGACTTCTCAATCTCCTTCATAATGTTCTTCAGTCGCTCTTCAAATTCTCCACGATATTTTGTACCGGCAATAAGAAGACCAAGGTCAAGAGAAACAAGTTCCTTGTCCTTCAAAGACTCAGGAACGTCTCCGCTCGCCATGCGGTTTGCAAGTCCTTCTGCAATTGCAGTTTTACCTACTCCTGCTTCTCCAATGAGAATTGGATTATTTTTAGTTCGCCGTGAAAGGATTTGAACGATGCGTGAAATTTCCTGATCGCGTCCAATAACTGGATCGAGCTTGTTTTCAGACGCAAGCTTAGTGAGACTGCGTGTGAACTTTGGCAGGAATTTATATTTCTTAGGATGATTTACGTCAGTGATCTTGCTGTTTCGCAATTCTTCAAGCACGCGGAGTACTGCGGATCGGTCGATTCTAAATCGTGAGAGAATTTCTCTTGCGCTTCCCTGAACGTCAAACAGGGCGATGAATAAGTGCTCTGTTGAGACAAATTCATCTTTGAGAAGAGCCGCGATCTTGCTTGATCCTTCAATAGCTTGAGCCAATTCTGGAGTAAGGTAAAGCTGGTAGGAAGGAGAAAGTACCGCTGCTCCTTCTGGATTTTCTATTGCTTCCAAGAGTGAGTCGGTAAGGAGAATAGTGTCCACTTCCAGCTTATCGAGGATTGAGGTCACCATGCTTTCCTCCTGCAGGATCAATGCGGCGAGCAAATGAAGCGGATTGACGTGGTTTTGTCCTCGTTCAATCGCCAATTCATGTGCCCGTCTGATAACCTCTTTTGCTTTTGTAGTAAAGTTTCTAAATGGGGGCATATATATAATTATAGATTAAATTGTTAGTTCCGTCGCCTTTCTGTAATCTTGGTCTTGTCTGATAAAAAAATCATATATGCATTTTCTTCCCTAGTCAAACTCTGCTGATATCCTATAGATTTACTGACTTGCTGACAACCGGCGTACTACTTGCGTTTTGAGGCGCAAGTGTCTTTATTAACTCAGTCAGCTGCTCCTTTATGACGTTCGAAGGGAGGAAAAGACTCGATACCGCATCTTCCCTTCTTGGATTGAGTCCAATGATATTGCCATTGAGATCTATAAGCTCGGCAGTAGCGGGCATATATGAGGCGTCCGTCTCTATCTGAAGAAGACTTGTTGTTCCTTTTATCAGGCTGGTCAGTGTGCCGCGGGAAATACTGTCGCGATCTTGTCCACCAAGAGCAACCACACTTTCCCCTACCTTAGCTGCATCTGAGTCACCGAGCGTTGCGGGAATAAGCTTTACTGAAGAGTCTTTTATTTTGAAATAGGCCACTTGGCTCTCGTCATTTCTTCCAATCATGTCCAGATTAACAGCTGTACCGTCGGAAAGAGTTCCTGAATAAGTTCCACCATCGAGGAGAATCCTACTGTCGACTTCTACAAACCCATCTTTTGAAAGAATAACCCCGACACCTGAAGATGAGGTAAGATTTTGAGCCGAATTGCCCAAGATACGAACAAGACTCTTACTATTCTTATCCACTGCTGAAATAACCATCGATTCTTCAGTCACCACCTTTACATCGGGCTGTGAAGCAACAACTGCCGCAGTATCTCCTGGCA
>JARIHA010000112.1 GCA_029288475.1 Candidatus Tayloriibacteriota bacterium
CCATTATGTGACTGCAAAGATGCAATCTGAGCTTGGAGTGAACGAATCAAAGCCAAAAGATCAGCATTTGAGGCTGTATCTGATGTCTGAGAGGTTGTTACCTGTGCTTGTACAGCACTCGGCACAACTATCAAACCAAACACGATTACCGCAGCGGCAATATATCTTTTCATAATTATAAAAACAGTAATAATTAATAAACCCTTTCTTAAGCGTACCACAACCACCAAACTCAACCAACCTATAAAGCAAAAGCAATGGGTAGATGCCCATTGCTTTTGTAGGTCGCTAATAAACACAGTATATCGTGTTCGAAATAGAACGCAATCACTAGTTATCCACAGCCCTCTTAACTTACTTTCTCTTTTCTACAATTTCCTTTTCAACGTGAGCAGGCACAACATCGTAATGAGAGAATTCCATGTTTGCATTTCCTCGTCCTTCTGTCATTGAGCGAAGCTGCGTAGTGTATCCGAACATTTCAGACAAAGGAACCTTTGCAGTAATAACCTTAATACCTCCTGGTCGCTCGTCGAATCCTTCAACTTGTCCTCGCTTTGAGTTTAAGCTTCCAGTAACATCACCGAAGAACTTTTCTGGAACCAGCACTTCGATCTTCATGATCGGCTCAAGAATAACTGGCTTTGCTCGCTTAGCGGCCTCCTGAAAAGCCTGTGAAGCAGCGATCTTATAAGCAATTTCAGACGAGTCCACATCGTGATATGAACCGAAAAGCAGTTCGCAAGAAACGTTTACCATTCGATATCCGGCAACAATTCCTCGTTCCATAGCTTCATGAACTCCCTTTTCTACCGCTGGGATAAATTCCTGTGGAATAACACCTCCCTTAATAGAGTCAATGAATTCGAAGCCTTCTTCTCGATGAACATTCTTTGGAATTTTCTTTCCTTCTTCTAATGGTTCAAGAGGCTTGATCTTGATTCGTACGTGTCCGTATTGACCCTTACCTCCAGACTGCTTGATATATTTATGTTCAGCTTCTGCTGTGTTCTTGATAGTTTCTCGATATGCCACCTGAGGCTCTCCAACGTTTGCTTCCACTTTAAATTCTCTCTTCATTCGATCAACCATGATTTCAAGGTGAAGTTCTCCCATACCTGAAATAATAGTCTCACCTGTCTCTGTATTTGAACTGATTTTGAATGTTGGATCTTCATCAGAAAGTCTCTTCAGTGCCATACCCATGTTTTCCTGGTCGGCCTTTGTCTTAGGTTCAACTCTGAGGGAAACCACTGGTTCTACGAACTTGATTGGATCAAGAATGATTGGATTATCCTCGTCACAAAGAGTGTGAGAAGTTTTTGCATCCTTAATTCCCACAGCTGCGGCAATTTCTCCTGCAAACACCTTCTTTACTTCTTCACGCTTATCAGCCTGAAGTCGCACGATTCGTCCAAGTCGCTCTTTTTTACCTGTAGTTGAGTTGTATATATAAGTCCCTGCTTCAATAGTACCTGAGTACACACGGAAGAAAGTGAGCTGTCCTACGAACGGATCGTTCTGAAGCTTGAAAGCAAGAGCTGCAAACGGTTCTGCATCGGAAGCATGTCGAGTAATAATTTCTCCAGTATTCGGATCGATTCCTTTCACTGGTGGAATATCAAGAGGAGAAGGCAAATAATCCACCACTCCGTCGAGAACAAGCTGTACACCCTTATTCTTCAAAGCAGAACCGGTAAATACTGGAATAAGCTTCACTTCAAGTGTAGCTTTTCGCAATACTCGCTTTAGA
>JARIHA010000143.1 GCA_029288475.1 Candidatus Tayloriibacteriota bacterium
TCGTTTCCCTGTCGGTTCTTTGTGCTTGGGTCATGTGATCCAAAAAAGACAGTCAACAGATCGCGATAGGCTATGACATCTGGATTGTATTCGATGCCAATCACTTCAGCATGGCCAGTCATGCCACCACACACGTCATCATAAGTAGGATTCACTGTTGTTCCGCCCGCATAGCCTGGACGTACGGAAATGACCCCTTTGAGCATCTTGAAGACCGCTTCAGTGCACCAGAAACATCCTCCTCCCATTACCGCGAATTCTTTTTTATCCATATAATTTATTTATAATAAGTATTAACCAAAAGTAAAGGTGAACGCATCCAAGCCTAGACCTTCTACATCAATCTCAAGTGTATGGGTTCCATAGTCAGTGCCATTAACAAGACTGTACAGCCGATTGTCTTTTATGGTTACCGTACCGTCAGCGGCTACGTCACTTCCTGCCTGACTGGCACTAATCGGTTTGCCATCGAGCAATATTTTCGCCTTTACTCCATTGTCTGAGCTGGCTACAAAATAGACGTTCTTGGCTCCATAGGTATATACGATTTTTGCAGTCTGGCTGGTATTCTGGGCAAATTGAGACTGTATATTCCAAGTACCATCGAGATAAAACATATTAGGCTGAATTGAAGCAGGGGCCGGCACCGTAAGAGTCTGACTTCCTGCAGTTCCAGCATTACCATTACCAAAGTAGGTATTTCTATCAGAACCAAAATACGTTTCCTGACTCTGGATCTGTGAACCATCCATAGAGATTGCTGTCTTCGGCTGAACGATGCCCGTTGGTATTGTCTGATTTGTTCCGAGTACCGTAGCCCTTTCCTGAAGTGCCGCCTGAATAGCTTGCTCAGTCTCATCATAGCTTCCTTCACCAATCTTGTCGTGAACAACGTATCCGTCAATATCGATCAAATATTCATGAGGCCAGTAGCGATTGCCGTAAGCATCCCAGGTAGCATAATTATTGTCCTGAACTACTGGATATTGTATGCCAAGTTCTTTTGTTCCCTTTACCACGTTGTTGTAGTCTTTCTCAAAATCAAATTCAGGAGTATGAACGCCTACAATTACCAAGCCGCTGTCTTTGTATTTGTCATACCATGCATTTAAGTAAGGCACGGTTCGCTGGCAGTTGATACAACTATATGTCCAGAAATCTACCAAGATAACTTTTTTGCCGATGAGACTCTTAAGGGTAAATGGACCAGAATTAATGAAGCCGTTACTGCCAGGACCTGGACCGGGAATAAGCTCGACAGCCGAAGGATACATTGCTGCTTTCTGTTTTAGCTCCGCACTTCGTGATGAAGCTTGTACTGAGCTGCCAGCTTTACTTCCGCTGTTTGGAGTTGAGCTCGCTTGCCCTGATTGACCTGATTGAGTAGTACTTGCGGTCTGATCAGAAACATCCCCACTCAATGCAATTTTTTGTATATCACCACTCGATAAAGCTGGCGGTTTGGCCGCCTGCAAATACCAAATTGCTCCTACGATTATTACTACTGCAATAACTAAAATGATGTTTTTTTTATTCATATGCTTTATTTTATCGCTTTGCTAAATTATACGTTTTGTATTCCTTCTTTCTTTACGGCTGTCGAAGCGAGATAGGAAAGAAAACCCGGAATTATCGGTAAGATACAAGGACTGAGGAAAGAAGCCAGTCCGGCGAAGAGCGCGATTCCGAGGTTCACAATACTCAGTGATCCTATATTTCCTCCGGCACTGGTACCGATGTGGAGCGAAGTGAGAATATCTGTTAAAAACTGGAAATTCGCTATCTTGCTCAACTCTCCAGTAAAAATAAAGATACCGATAACAATTAAAAGAACACCGAAGATATAGTCAAAATACTTCAGCCATTTTCCGGCGCGATTAATAAAATCCTGAGCTTGAGTAGTAAACAATCCCACCAGAAGAAAGGGTACGCCTATGCCGAGCGTATATGCAAAAAGGAGAAAGAATGCGCTGCCTGCTTGCGTGGTAGCAAGAGCTAAGATCGCACCCAATGCCGCGCTAACGCAAGGCGTCCATCCTACCGCAAAAGCCGCTCCAAAGACGAATGAGGTAACAAAATAAGAATTGAATCTTTTTTTGACCGCCATCTTATGATCCCTTTGTAGAAAAGCTGGGGCGATCAGTCCAAGCAAGAAAAGACCGAATAGAATAATAATCACTCCGCCGATCCTTCCAAGCCATGCCTCCACACTCTGTGAAGCATGAGAAAGAATAGTCTGGAGCAAGATACCCACTATTGAAAAGACTACTGAAAATCCAAGTACAAAGAACACGCTACTTAAAAATACGCTCCAGTCTTTTTTATTTTGTGAAGAATTCATACTCAGTATTATATTCCTCACAAAAACAATGTCAAGTTGGCTTTACAAATTGACCTTCTCAAATCTCTTCAAAAATTCTAACGAGATAGGAAACAAAAATAAGCACCAAGGCAACGGCGAACAATTTTACCCAAAAAAAGATGAGGCTGAGAAGTGCTGACACAAAAGTAGTAAAGTTAAACATTGCAGACACTCAGACGCGCGGGACTGTCTCCCCTGTCTGTTTCTGCACTGTAAGGATTAAAAATTTCGATCGCTATAGATACGTGAACCTATTTTAGTGATGATCATTACCACAAGAGCAACGACCAGCCAAATGTCGACCGCATGTGAAAATGCCTGTACAAAGATTCCAATCATGAGCACGGCTGAGCCAGTAAGAAATGCTGCTCTTCCAGCAAGCATGCGGTGCGATCCTTCGCGTTCATCGGCAACTTTTTCCTGCAAAATGAAACTGGCAAAAAGGCTAAAGGCGATAAGAAGCGCGATCAAGACACTTACCAACATCATGGTTGGCATCCAGAAACTCCACGGATTCCAAATGAGCAAAAGAAGGGCGATCAAGATGACCGATACTATAGTCTGTGCCGACGAGCGCGATGATAATGATAATTGATTATTTTTCATTGCTGATTTTAAATATTTTTTCTACTGGCTGACCAAAAAATTGGGCGATCTTCAAGGAAAGAAAAATAGAAGGAGTATAATTACCTTTCTCTATGGCCACCACAGTCTGGCGGCTCACCCCAACAGCATTTGCAAGCTCCTCCTGCGTAATGCCTTTTTCCACACGAAGCTTATTTACTTCATTTATAATATATTCTTTCACCATAAAAATATAGTACAGAAAAGATAAAATGTAAAGGTAACTTTACTTTCTCTTGAATTATTGACACTAAACCATTATAATTGCGTCTATAAAACTATGAAAAAAGTAATCTTCGTACTTCTCTCGCCTATCTATATTATCTGCGGCTTCGTCATGTACAGCACCTTCGAATGGTGGTCAAAGCTTCTCGACGAAGAATAATTAAATTTTCTCGGCATCCTTTATCAGAAACTCGCCTATTTTAGTGCGTCTAAGTTCATTGAGGGTGGCAGGTACACCGAGCCGTCGCCCGAACTCTTCGGCAATGGATCTAACATAAGTAC
>JARIHA010000146.1 GCA_029288475.1 Candidatus Tayloriibacteriota bacterium
ACCGGAGGCTCTTCTGGCATCGGCTTCGCCTTTGCAAATAAGCTCGTCCTGCAAGGCTATCGGGTAATCCTACTCTCGAAGACAGAAGAAAAACTCATTACCGCTTGTCATAGACTCGAAGGAATGGGTTTCAAGAATGTCTCCTATATTCAAGCCAATGTTGTTAGCCCAGATGACTTGGAAAGGGCTTTCGAAAAAAACAATCTCGGCAAGATCCATCTCCTAGTGCATTGCGCCGGGGTACTTGAAATCTGCCGAGACAATGACAACCCGGGAACGATTATTTCTAAGAAATTGCTTTGTGTCGGCGTAAACATGAACGGCACGAAAAATGTCGTTACTGCATCACTGCCCTACCTTGAAAAAGGTTCGCGGATTGCAGTGATTTGCTCGGTCGCCGGGCTGGTAAAATTTCCTGGCGGCTACGAAGCATACGGCGGTTCCAAAGAACTTCAGCGGAAATGGTGTGAACAAAACCGCAAACACTTCCTCCGAGGAGGGATTGGTCTCACTATGATCTACCCGTCGATTGTCAGGACTGAGATGGTGACCAAAAGCGACTACCTGCCTCCGGTCTGCTCTCTTTTCCCGTGGCGTGACCCCAATGTCGTGGTGGATACTTTTTACCGCGACATCACCAAAGGACGCAAAGAGTCCTTCGTAAACCTCGGCGAACGAATCCTCGGGATCCTCGCCAGGGTGTTCCCCAAGACATTTGAATGGGGATTCAAGAAATGGGTCGATTGGAAGACCCAGTAATCAAAATTTCCAAAAGTCACCCCGCCATATGAAAATGGCGGGGCTTTTATTTTATATTTAACTCTTTAATGCTACATTTAGCCCATGATCGTTCAAGATGAAATTGCAGATTATCTTAAATCAACCGGAAAGTTTAAGAAAGTAACGGATATAAGCGAGCTGAAAGGCGGCCTTCTTAATCATGCCTATTTTGCAAAAACTGACCTTGGGCCAGTGGTCATAAAGCAATACGGCCAGAGCATCAAGGATATGCCCGATTTCAAGCTTCCTTCAGGCAGATACGAGACAGAGAAAAATGCCTATCTTTTATTTGGCAAAAAGCTGGACCAAAAAATCAATCCGCAAATTTACCATTTCGACGATGACAAAGAAACAATCGTTATGGAATACTTGGACGATACCAGGAGGGTTGATAAGATCATCACTTCAATTCCGCCTGAAAAATTTAAAGGGCTAGGAAAACTCCTCGCCGAGATAGCAAACACGACCTATAAAAAAGACGAGCTGCTTCCCATGTTCAATGGCACTGAATTTCAAGAACTGAAATACCAGCACCGATATTATCTTCATATCAAAAATCCCCTTCTGTTCAAGGTACGGGACGAGATCATGAAGCAGTTCAGAACAAATCGAGTTGCCGTGATGCATGGAGACCCGCGTTTCAACAACATGTTCTTTATTGAGGGGAAATTTTACTTTATAGATTATGAGGGTGCCTACTATGCTGATGTCAGCCTCGACATTGCCTATTTGCTTGCTGAAACTCTCATCTATTTCTATGAAAATCCCCAAGGCCACTATGGAGAAATGGCCGAAAACCTTTGGACCGGCTTTCAAGAAAACCTAAAGGTTCCGATCAATCAAGATGAACTTGAACAAAGGATAGTAAAACACATTTGCTTTGCCCTAATAGATAAAGTAAAAGGAGAAGTTATAAAGAACGATTATCTTTTTGTAAAAGACCGCTTGAAAGCAGAAAACTTGTTCGAGAAAATAATCCTCAATGACAATATCAAAACGCTCAAACAACTCCTCGACTTGAACTATTAATTTCTACTGCGCAGTAGAAAAAACACGTTTAACATGATCATATTTCAGCGTATAAGAATCATCTCCACGATCAAGAAAATTTACCTTAAGCTCATCACCTTTGGTAGAGATATCTAGTTCAAGAACTTCACCTCTCTTTACGCCAGTCAAAATCTTCTCCGTATGCTTCCCCCCACTGACCTGCTCAGTAAAATCATCGAGGGATTCCCCATGCTCGACTTCTACGATCACAATTCGCTTTGTTAATTTTGGTTGTATTAAATGGGCAATACGGAAAAGATACGACAGCTGATCACGCGATCTTTTATTTAACTCCTCAATGCTTTCTATTTGTGGATGTACATTTCCTTTCATAAGATACTGAAGGTCGGTCATACCTTCTTCAAGTTCGGCATGTACC
>JARIHA010000009.1 GCA_029288475.1 Candidatus Tayloriibacteriota bacterium
ACAATCTCCTTTAGTCCATGCTGTAATATGCGATAAATAGAATACTGGGGAGAAAGCAAAAGAAAAATATCCTCAAAACTATAACCTGCCTGTCTAGAATGCCTTGAGTGCTCGAATTGAATGAAATGGACCAGGCGACTTGCAATCATCTTTTTACTTCCTAAAATCGCGTTAAGCTCTCCCCCTTCGATATCAAGCTTAAGAAGATCGATATGATCGACATGATTTTTGTTACAAAAATCATCAACGGAATATACATCTACGTCTTCTCCTTTCTTAAAAGTATTTTTAACCGTATCTGACAATTTATAAAGACTATCAAGGCCTTCGATACCTGCGGCAGAATAGAGAGGCAATATGGATTTTTCTTTTCCTAAAGCCGCCTTTATCAAATTAACCTTCTGATACTTTTGCTCCTTCAGCTTTTCAAACGCACTTTTTGCCGGTTCAAATGCATAGATCATTCCCTGCGGAAACATCTTACGTACTTCTTTTATATAAGCACCGCCCTGAGCACCCGCATCAAAAATTATCCCAGGTCCTTTGGTTTTTGAAGCCACATAGGCAACCGCACCAGCTTCGCCCGTCTTATGATGTGGACCTCCGGCACCAATCATATTCATACCCTCTAAAGATATATAGAACAGTCGTTGAAAGAAAGCCTGCATTTTTGGCCGACCCATTATTTTGTCCTTGATGAATTCTTTCATGGTGAGAACTGTGCAGGACGAATGACAAATAGGACCGTCATTCGTAGCTGTAGTAATTATATTTATATACCAGATCTAGAGAAAAAGATAGGTTAGCCTATTGCCAGACCCAATCAATCCTGTGATGAGAACGTCTTTTCCTTCTGTTTGAATTCATAGTGAGCAGAGTCTTTCCATAAAAAGAATGTCGGATATTTCTTTTGTAAAAATGAATCGATACTATACATTCTCCACGATGCGCCGAGCCATAATGCTACTGCGACAAAAACATAGATAATGGCAGAACCAATATCAGTTGAACCTGCCACATACGGACCTCCAAATCCTTCAGCAATAGACCAGATCAGGAGTGAAAAGATGATACTGATAGCAAAAGCAAATCGCGTAAGAAAACCAAATATCAGGCAAAAGGCAATTGCAGTCTCGGTAAGCGCAACAAGCACTGCAAAAAAATATGGATTGAAAGCTACGATATGTATCCATAGGTTTATCCACACTTGAGCCCACATTGGTTGTCCATCGAGGGCCGATTTCAGCATATCTAACAGACCAGTAAGAAAAGCGGGTTGCCACTTAAACCAGGCGTCAACAGCCCAGACACAACCAAATACAATACGAACGAGAGCAAATTTTCTTTCAGATCTCATCCTAAAAATTATATCATGCTTAAAAACACACCCATAGTTCAAGCCCACTAAAACCTAGAGTCTTTAAGAATTAATTTAGATGATGAAACAATGCGCGGTCGGCCGGACTTGAACCGGTAACCTCTCGCGTGACAGGCGAGTGCTCTAACCAGTTGAGCTACGACCGCATTTATCTCTGGTATCCCTTCGATGACAAAAACATTCCTAACTAGCAAAATCTACCAAATTTTAGCCAAAACAGCAACTATTCACTTGTGTCGGTGAGTGGAATCGGACCACTGTCTAAGGCTTATGAGTCCTCAGTTCTACCATTGAACTACACCGACGTTCCCCTAATATAATACAGCTTCCTAAAGAAAACAACCGAGCGGCTCACACCCTCAGCTTCGCAAATTACCTTTTTCAAGAATTTTAATCAACCCCGTATTTGCATTAACCTCTATAAGATCACCCGTCTTAAACAAATTAGTAGCAATCTTTGTGGCGATGACACATGGCTTATTGAACTCACGAGACATGATAGCAGCATGAGAAAGAAGACCTCCTTCATCGGTTACTATGGCTGCCGAACGCCGCATGGCAGAAACATAATCCGGATTAGTCATAGGACACACTAATATTTCTCCCTCGACCAATGTATGAGCATCGACTGAAGTTGAGACCACGCGAGCTTTACCTACCGCAAAACCCCTGCATGCTGTCTGACCTTTGAGTTCTTTAATAGTCTGGTCAACTGCCGAAAAATGCTCGTCTACCCAAACACTTATAGCATGCCCTTCGGGCCCATAAACGACTTTTTGGCGACCGTCTTTAATCATCATTACAAATCCGTGACGCCGTTCAGTAATAATAGCCGGGTCAATCTGTTGAGTATTTTTCAAAGCCTCAACGATTTCTCCAGATAATAAGTATTTCAAATCTTCATACATTACGCCGATACGCTTCGCCACCAATTGCATAAAATCTAAATACCGGGCAGAAGCTACGTACGCTTCCTCTATTCCGGCAGTAAGCACATACCCGAGTTCGCGAGCATCAGCTATTTGCTGAAGAAGAACTGCATCACCTGTAAAAATTTGCATAAGCTCTGCCGCAAGAAACGTATTCTTATCAGTAGATTTTTTCTGCAATGCAAGTACCTCTTTAAACGACTCGGCAATGGCGCGCTTCACTCTCTCCACTAGCTGTTCATAAGTCATCGGTCGAAGTGGTGCCAAGATAAAAGTTGTCAACCAGTTATAGTCCTTTAGATACTCTTGCGCTGCAGCTTTGAACTCAGAATTACTAGAAAGATGTGAATCGCCTTCTGCGAGAATTACGAGTTTAAGCATCTCGTCTTGCTCAAGCTGGAATCCAGTTTTTTTTAACGGAAATACCAATGCAAGCAGCGCATCGTCAAAATTACAGACTTCTTCTATTTGCTCGCGGTATTTCTCAAGCCCTACTTTAACTCTATTAGTGAGAATATCTTCTTTTGAGATATACCATGGGTAGTAAAACCATGGGATAACCTTCAAAAACCCGAGATCCATCTCTTCCCAAAGCTCTGCCAAACGCTCATTAAAGATAGAAATATCTTTTATGGCAATCTGGATAGTATCCGCGACCGCATTAAAGCCTTTTGGTATCTCGATGGAATCCCTCAAAATTTTATGCAAATCAACAGGGTCTTCTACTTTCTCCATCAATTTTTCTATTATGAACTTTTTGGATCTAGCAGTATCGTATCCCCTATTAGAATCGGTAAAGAGATAGTCACAATTCTGTTGTATGCCAGTCAATATTTTACTTATGTATTGTGAAAACGAGCGACAGAAATAATCGCAAAGTAAAATAGGTTGCTCTCCCCTCTGCTGAAATTCAAATTCCCAGTCCGAAAGAGTAATATCTTCTTTTTTAAGTTTTTCTATCACACAAAGTCTTACTTGTTGCGGGGCCTGGATTTGCACCAAGATCTCAAGGTTATGAGCCTTGCGAATTACTGTTACTCTACCCCGCTATGAAGCGCTCTTTTGCCAGCTTTTTTCCAAACCAACGCAAAAATCACTTAATTTGATTATACATTGGATTTCCAATAAATCAAATTCAATCCCAAAAACAAGCCTTAAATATAGAGCCCCTGTTTCAACACTTCTCGATAGAGCAGCATCACTCGGCGGGCTTCACGCTGAGAAATAACAAAATCCGCTCCTTCATGCGCAATTAAATTTCGAATCTTATGAGCTTCCCATGCCTTCTGAAGAGCTGGCAGCTCTGCTGAGGTAAGACTTTTTAGTTTGTCACCAAGAGTATTTCCCTGCGCGCCAACAAGATCAAGCATCTCATCAAGTAAAATATCTGCTTCTAGGATAGCTAAACGCCAATCGTTTGGATTTGTTGATTCAACATGATCTACTACTCTCTGCCATTTCCTCTGATGAGCCGACTCTTCAACACTCTGAGGCTTCACTTCTACAGACGGATCAACCTCGCTCAAATTTGGCTTAAATCTCTTTATTTTCTTTGATACGTAATAAATTCCAATGATAAAAGCGAGAGAGAAATAGGTACCGATAAATTTCCATGCATAAATGAGCGGACCCAATTGGCGATAAACATCAGAAGGCTGAAAGGTAAGAAAAAATTCCAAAATCTTGCTATAGATAGTGTCGAGCGGAATCTGCGGAGGAGAAACGACGCCCTGATCAACTGCGGCAAGAGTCGCCTTTGTGAACACAGAAGAAAGCGCCGCTATCCCATCAAAGAATAATGTATAAATAGTATGGCCCATAGGTCATCCCCTATTTTATACCTTTTCGTTCAAAAAATCCTTTCCAACTGTGAAGAGCAGATCTTCACGATACAGAGGAGCAGTGAGCTGAACTCCCAGAGGCAGTGACTTCCCTTCTTTCATCACGACACCTGATGGTAATGAGATGGCAGGCATAGAAGTAAGATTGGCCGTCACGGTAAAAATATCAGCAAGATACATCTGAAGAGGATCTGCGAGCTTTTCGCCAATCTTGAATGCGGGAAGCGGAGATGTAGGAGTCAAAATAAGATCAACTTCTTCAAATGCCTTTTCATAATCGCTTCGAATGAGCTCGCTTACGAGGTTTGCCTTGTTGTAGTAAGCATCATAGTAACCTGCAGAAAGAATGTAGTTACCGAGTATAATTCTACGGCGAACTTCTTTGCCAAACCCAGCAGTTCGAGTCTGAACATAATCGTCAATCAGATTTTCTCCATCAACATGCATTCCATATTTTATACCATCGAAACGAGCCAGGTTTGAAGAAGCCTCTGCAGGCATGAGCACATAATAAACAGCAAGTGCATAGCCACTGTTTGGCAATGTGACCTCTTTGATTTCATACCCCAATGATTTGTATCGCTCTATCGCTTCGTTGTAGTTCTTGAGCACGTCCGCATCAACACCCTCTTTCATCAAGTGCATTGGAACACCAATAGTTAACTTTTTCCCCGACTTCATCTTTTCATCAGTTGCTGTTGAATTTATCTTGTCAGGCAAGGTTGTGCTGTCCATCGGATCGTTTCCTTTTAGAAAACTATACAAAATTTCTGAATCTTCCACGTTCTTAGTGATAGGTCCTATTTGATCGAGAGAAGATCCCATAGCCATAAGACCGTTTCGGGAAATTCGTCCATAAGAAGGTTTCAATCCTACCACTCCGCAAAAGCTTGCTGGCTGTCTGACTGATCCTCCTGTATCGGAACCAAGAGCCGCTAGTGCTCCGTTCATAGCTACAGATGCGGCGCTTCCTCCTGAAGATCCACCAGACACTCTCGCTTCATCATGAGGATTGTGCACAGGACCGTAAGCAGAATTTTCATTTGAACCTCCCATAGCAAATTCGTCCATATTAGTTCGGCCAAGAAATACGGCTCCAGCCGCCTTCAATTTCTTTATTGCGGTTGCATCATAGGTCGCAATATACCCTTCAAGAATCTTTGAAGCTGAGCCAGCATGTCGCCCTTCTATTAAAATATTATCTTTGATCGCAAGAGGAATACCAGTAAGTAGAGTCGACTTCCCTTCTGCAATCCTTTTGTCAGCAACAGCCGCCTGCTCAAGCACATCTGCAAAAACCTCGAGATAAGCATTGATATCCTTATTCTTCTTTTCTATCTGTGCAAGATACGTTTTAGCCAAGTCAACAGCAGTAAAATCACCTTTCATTAGGTGATCATGAGCTTTTTTTATAGTCAGGCTAGATAGGTCAATCATAGGAATAAGCAAATACTAGAGAATCTTTTTTACCTTGAGATAGTTCCCCTGACGCTTTGGAGCATTGTGGAGGATCGCCTCTGTATGAATTCCACCTTCATGTGGATCCTTGTCTTCGCGAAGTACGTTTCGCACGACATTCTTTTTCCTGTGCGTAACGGTATCACCAGAGACCTGCTTTATCTGATCAATGTATGACAAAATCGAGACGATCTCTTTTCTCATCTGCCCCTTTTCCTCATCAGAGAGCTTTATGCGGGAGAGCTCGGCAAGTTTTTCAATATCTTTGATTTCGATCATATAGTTGCGTTAAAAAATGCGATAAATTTATAATATCACTTCTTTTGCATTTTGCAAAAAATGCGCTATGATGGTTCGCAGTGTGTTCTTTTAGAACTCATTCTCTGGCGTTTAGAGTGACACTAGGCTCAACAACAACATTAGATAAAGTTAATGAAAAAATTAGCAATGTTGCCAAACGGCGCGCAGTGCGGAAAAACCGCGAAACACCACATCCGCGGAACTGGAAATCGATATGAACGCCGCAAATTCAACCAATGGCTGAGTCAGGGGGATTTTGATTCTGAGCGGTACGAATAAACCGCCACCAGCATCGTTGAGAGATTTTTTATACGTGAAGCGGGACTCTGCAGTCCCGCTTTTTTACTGTATTTATTTTTCTCTAACACCCCATGGTCATATCGGTAACCCTCCCGGCTGTGCAAGTTATATATACGTCATCTGAACAATTAGAGGGATTGTTGACGTTACCATAAACTGCTTTTACTCCCGTCCATGAACATGCCGGTGCAGATGTTGGTGCAGAGACGTTTGCATTCGTCTGCCAACTCGCATTCCCATTAACATCAGAGGTAAGCACTTTACCTTGCGCTTGATTACCATCTACCAACTTAAAATGAGCAGGAGCAGTAGGAGTACCTATGGTGACATTACCTGCAAAGAAGGAGTTTGCTGCTGCAGCAAAGGCATTTACCGCCAATCCTCCTGCTTTTGTCTGATCTACGCCTCCTTGATTAAGAGGAGCGGGTACATTGCCGTTAGGTGGTGTTTGGGTTGGAGCCTGCCATGCTGCAAAGAGCATGTTGGTTCCCAAGGTGAGGGCGAGAGCGAGGATAGTGATCTTGGAGGTGCGGATAAAATTTGATTTTAGTGACATAAAATAATGATAAAAATGGCTAATTAAACCCGCTTATATTCGCTTCATTATATACCCAACCCGTCCTTCCTGCTATACTTAGAGTGTGGGTATTATTATTTTAATCATAGTAAATTAAATTATGAAGAAAATGACTTGTCGGGATATGGGAGGACCATGCGATGCGGCAATGACAGCTAATACACCTGATGAAATGATGGAAAAAGGAATGGAGCATGTAAGAAAAGCTCACCCCGAAATGGTAGATGATATCGAAAACATGTCTGACGAGGATGGAAAGAAATGGAATGATGCATTTATGAAAAAATGGGCATCGACTCCTAATACAAAATAATCTAAACAAAAAACACTTCCTTATTATGAGGAAGTGTTTTTTGTTTAGAAACCGATTCAATAAACTATTTTGTAACCGGAGTCAAAACAGTGTCAATAATAAACGTAACACCATTGCTTGAAATAATATCAGGAGTTTGCACTACTGCAACATTATTGATATTGATCTCTCCGCTCTTCGATTTATGAATAACGATGTTCTTGGCATCAAGAGTTCCGAGAATCTGACCATCATACAGATCAGCTGCCTTATAGCTACCATATACTACGTGATAACCTAAAATATCCACCAACTTCGCCTTATTCTCCGGCTTCAAAAGCATCGCCAATGTCCCAGCTGGCAACTTTGCGAAAGCCGCATCAGAAGGAGCGAAAACAGTGAAAGGACCCTTCCCTGCTAAAGCAACATCAAGTCCGGCCGCCTTTACTGCTGCTACGAGCGTAGTGACATTATTTGCATTAGCAGCGTTCTGAACCAAGTTCTTGTCAGGAGTCATGTAAGCACCTCCAACCAACACGCCCTTGGATGTTGTTTCCATTGCCATAGAAGTGTCTGACGGCATAGGTGCCATAGTGTCAGAATCTCCCTTCTGCATAGATGAATAAATCGCAACACCGCCGATAACCACGATCACCGCAACGACAATACCAATCAAAAGGTTTTTGTTATTATTCATATAAAATTAATTAGTCTCTCTTAATAAACTCGACTCTTACTAGTCAGTATGTACCTTTTGTCACGGAACTACAAGGCAGACGATCTATTCTTCCATTAAATATCCGAACTTTTTGTAGAAAAAAGGTTTTACAGCTTCAACAGTTACCATATACACAAAAGCGATTACAAGGATCCAAGGAATAAGTGTCCAAGGGAGAGATACAAAACCAAATAATGGCATAAGGTCACCGAAGACGAAATATGCACCGACAACAATGACCCCAATCATGCTTGCCAAGACAATCTTACTTGGACGACTCTCAACGAAGGGTATTTTCTGGGTTCGCAGAACTGAAATGATCAAAGTTTGTGTAAGGAGGGATTCAAAGAACCATGCGGTTTGAAATCCTCCAGAATTCAAGTGAAAAATAAAGAACAACAGCCCAAAAGTAATGAAATCAAAACAGGAACTGAGAAGGCCGAAACAAACCATGAACCAACCAATAAATTTCACATTCAGCTTTCGAGGCTTCATGATCATATCAATGTCGACATTGTCGACTGGAATCGTAAATTGCGAAGTATCATAAAGAAGGTTATCGAGAAGAACCTGCACAGGAAGCATCGGAAGAAAAGGAAAGAGGAATGAAGCACCCGCCATCGAGAACATATTACCGAAGTTTGAGCTCAACTCCATCATTAAATATTTATGAATGTTCACAAAAATCTTTCTTCCTTCTATCACCCCTCTCACAAGGTCTACCAAGCTTTTCTTGAGCAAAACTAAATCAGCAGAATCCTTGGCTACATCAACAGCATTGTAAACAGAAACACCTACATCAGCCGCTCTAAGCGAAGGTGCATCATTAATACCGTCACCAAGATACCCCACCACGTGGCCATTCTTTCGAAGAGCGCGGATGATCCTTACTTTTTGATCCGGTGAAACACGCGCAAAGATAGTTGTTTTTTCTACATGTATACGTAATGCTTCATCAGTAATTTTATCCAAGTCAGATCCCAAAAGTACGCCTTCCACTGCGAGCTCAATATCATTAGCAATCTTTTTTGTAAGTAACTCGTTGTCACCGGTCAAAATCTTTATCTTGATGCCGTGGTGTTCCAAGCTTTTTATGGTTTCTGAGACAGTTTTCTTTGGCGGATCAAGAAAAGCAATAAATCCTGCAAATTCCATTTCACCTTCATCCTCCTTAGAATATCGTTCCTTTTCTCCCGTCAGTTTCTTAGTACTTATTGCGAGAACACGAAATCCTCCTTTGCTGAGCTCCTGATACTGCTTACCTATCATAAAGACAGTACTAGCATCCGTCTTTCTTTCAGCAGAAAAATAGGCACAAGAGCTAATAATCTCTTCAGGAGCACCCTTGGAAATAAGGATGCGTTCTTTCTCCTGCCCATGGCCTTTGTGATAATCTACGATAATAGACTCTTTCTTGCGCCCATAATCGAAAGGAATTTCGTCTATCTTTTGATACTCAGTAACATCAAGTTCCCTATAATCTTCAATTGCGGTATCAAGAGGATTCTTAAAACTTCCGTTGTAATGACTACTGATATACGCATTTAGAAAAACATTCTCAGATGGGTTTCCTTCGCTATCAACGCATTTTACCAACACGATCCTGTCTTCCGTCAGTGTTCCTGTCTTGTCGGTACACAATATATCCATACTCCCGAAGTTCTGAATTGCTGAAAGTCTTTTTACAATCACTCCCCTGCGAGCCATAACGACCGAACCTTTTGATAAGTTGATGGCAATGATCATCGGCAAAAGCTCCGGAGTAAGCCCCACTGCAAGCGCGGACGCAAAAAGAAAAGACTCGAGAATATTATGCTTCAAAAAAGCGTTCGCAAAAAAAACCAGAATCACTAGGGTGAACGTAACTTTCATGAGAAGAAGACTGAACTCTTGAATACCTCGGTCAAAGTCACTCATCTCTTCCTTCTTTACCAATGACTCAGTAATTTTGCCGAACTTTGTAGACTTCCCCGTAGATACTACGAGTATTCGGCCATTACCAGTAATAACACTGCACCCCATATAGACCACATCTTCCGGCATTTTTTCAACTGGAAAAGATTCCCCGGTAAGCGAAGACTCGTTTACGAAAAAATCTCGGGCATGAATAACCTTGCCGTCGGCAGGGATAATATCTCCAGGAGAAAGCATGACCAAGTCCCCAGGCACTATTTCTGAAAGAGGAATTTCTTTTCGATTTCCATCACGAACAACCAAGGTTGTTACTCTTACTCTATTTTTTAGAGTTTCTGCAGCTTTTTCAGAACGATAAGTGTTGAAAAAGTCCATCAGCACGCTGAGAAGTATGATGATCACGATCAGGACAGAGCTGATCCAATCGTTAAAAAAAGCCGAGATCACAGCCGCAAATAAGAGGACGATAACAAGCGGGTTATTGAAACGAAGAAGAAAAAAAATAATCCCTGATAGTTTCGGCTTGGAAGCAACTTCATTGGCACCGTATTGCAAAAAACGCTTTTCAGCTTCAAGCTGAGTGAGACCCTTTAATTGTAGAGCACTTTCAATAGACATAGTATGGCGAAATTATAACACAGTGGACGAGCGATTAAAAAGAAAAAACCTCCTTTTTTATGGAGGTTTTTTCGTAATTCTTTTCAGTTTTTATCTCGACACATCCCTAATTATTGACGGTGTTACTGTGTAGAAATTATTTAAGGTTCCTTGAACTCTTACGATATCATTTGTCTGGATAGTATTCAGACCAATGGTGTTTCTTGCTGTATTCCACAGTACGGTACCAGAGCCAACATTTACTGTATAACTAATATTATTTGGTCCTGTTACAGTTAGCGTATTGCCATTAATAGCTGTTACCGGCCCCATCAAGAGTATTTGGGTCATCACTGGGACTGTTCCGCTCATAGTCAAATCACTTACTACCGTTGCGTTTATCATCAAGTTTTGATTAAGTGGCACTGTTCCAAGTACATTGACCAGATCCCCTACACGCATAGTGCTCAAGTTTGAATTAGTTCCTACAGGAGTCATCTGCGTAGAAGATGTGGTATTGATAGTCCATGTTCCTCCCCAGCTTGAAACAGTCATCGTATTAGTCCCCACCGACTGAACCGTTCCCTGAAGCATTGCATTTCCGAGCACATCAACTGTAAGCTCCATGAGTGGATTCTGAGATGTTGATGTTGAAGTGGTCTGAGCGCTTACTATCCTTCCTCCAATTGGCAGCATCACAGAGACAAGAAGAAGAGCAACAACGAGAACGTAAACTGCATATTTTTTTACCATAGTGACTTCTCTTGGCTTGTAAAATCCGACCTTTCCCAAAATTTCGACGCAGTTTTTTTACTTATCTTACATACCTTTCTCAACTATTTCACCTTCTTCTTTTCCTCATCATCAGTAAGTTTGGAAAAATAATATCCAATGATCACCACCACGACAGTTATCACTACAGCATAAATAAACTTGAGCAAAAGAGTATTCGTTCCAATAGGAACCAAATATTCTATGAGGCTATTTATGGCATTGTTCCACGCAAGGCCGGCAACCAATCCGAATGCTCCCAAAATATATCCAATCGTCCGATTTTTAATTTCCTGATGCAATCTTGCCATAATGAAATTATACCACTCTGATCCGCGTCACCGTAAGTATGAAATCAATATGGTCAGGAACGTTGAGCTTTGGCCTCTTGAGCATTCCGGTCAAACTTTTTAGCGCGGCAAAAGAGCACACCCTTTCCTTTCACCTGCTCGACAAAAAAGATCACTGCCCCATCAGCTATAAGAAAGTATGCAAACTGGACGATCACCCCGTCGAGCAGAAAGATATTGTGAAAGGATACGAATATGAAAAAAATCAATACGTCATCCTGGAAAAAGAAGATTTTAAAAAAGCCAATGCACGCAAGACTGGTACGATAGAAATACTGAGCTTCGCTGACGTAAGCATGATCGACGAAAGATACTATTCAAAGCCTTACTTTATTATTCCTGAAGATAAATCAGTAAAAGCATATGCTCTCCTGCGCGATGCCATAAGAAGAACCGGTATGGCCGGGGTTGCCCGTTTTGTACTGCGGGAGAAAGAACACATTGCACTTATCAAGATCAACTCGGAACTTATGACACTCATTCAACTCCGCTATGAAGACGAACTGCTTGATCCGGAAGAATTTAAGATCCCAAAGACTGAATACTCAAAAAAGGAACTAGCAATGGCAATATCCCTGATTGAAAATTTGACCGAACCATTTACTCCATCAGAATACAAGGACACCTATACCAATGAACTGATGAATATCATTGAAGCGAAGGCAAAGGGGAAAAAAGTCGTCGCCGTCGGGCGCAAACCGGTCCCTACTCCACTTGATACAGAAAGCGTTCTTAAACTCCTTGAGGAAAGCATGAAAAAAACCAAACAATAAGGAAAAGTACCGCAATGAGCCTCTCTGCCTACAATAAAAAAAGGAAGTTTGGTAGTACGCATGAGCCTCGCGGAAGAAAGAAAAGTAAAACAAAAAAAGACCCTCTGATATTTGTCATTCATGAGCATCATGCTCGAAGACTCCATTATGACCTTCGTCTCGAGCTTGATGGCGTCCTCAAAAGCTGGGCTGTTCCCAAAGGGCCGCCTTTGACTCCTGAAGATAAAAGGCTGGCGGTAGAAGTAGAAGATCATCCTTTTTCTTATGCAACATTTTCTGGCTTGATTCCAAAAGGAAACTATGGAGCCGGTGTTGTGCACATTTGGGATAACGGCCCCTATTCAGCCATGTTGACTGCCGACCGGACGCAATCAGAAAAAATACTAAGGGAAGAATATAAAAAAGGCCGGATGCATATTCTACTTGCTGGCAAAAAGCTTAGAGGACTGTATATGCTTATCAGGACAAAAGATAAACAATGGCTCTGGATGATCAAGGAAAACTCAGGTTCAAAAAATAGTGCGTACCCACCTTCATCAATAGAAGTTAAAAAGACGAAGGACGCAATGCCACACAAAATCAAACCAATGTTGGCTGAGCTGGCAGACGAGCCTTTTGATAATCCTAATTGGATATTTGAAATAAAGTGGGATGGGTACCGAGCAATTGCTGAAACAGGAAAGCAGACGATTTTATATTCCCGCACAAATCAAGATTTCACTAAGACATACGAAAGCATTGTGAAAGCTCTCCGTTCAATCCGCCACGAATGCGTTATTGACGGAGAAATAATTGCCCTCAATGAACGGGGTCAGCCAGAATTTCAATTACTCCAAGAATACTTAGAAAAGCCAGTGACGATTGCGTATGCTGTTTTCGATCTCTTATACATTGATGGCGAGGATATTAGAGAAAAACCACTCATTGAACGAAAGGAAATTTTAAAAAGCATTCTGACCTCTGACATGCCTGAGGATTTTTCCCGAGGGCTTATCTATAGTGAGCATGTAGATACAAATGGTATCCGCTTTTTTCAAGAAGTAGAAAAAAACGGAGGCGAGGGTATTATGGCCAAACAAAAGGACAGCCGTTATATTTCTCCCAAAGATAAGTCGTTCAGAAGCAGTGACTGGCTTAAGATAAAGATAACAAAAAGGCAGGAAGCGATCATTTGTGGCTTTACTCAAGCCAGAGGTGAACGGCCATATTTTGGTGCTCTCATACTCGGGGTTTATGAAAACAAAAAGCTCACCTATATCGGACACACCGGGACAGGTTTTACCGAAGAAAGCCTGAAGGATTTACACGAAAAATTAAGGAAGATACTATTGCCCCGATCTCCTTTTGAAAACACTCCCGAAACAAATATGCCGGCGACGTGGGTAAAGCCAATACTGGTATGTGAGATTAAATTTACCGAATGGACCAAAGACGGACACATACGGCACCCGGTCTTTTTGGGGTTACGACAGGATAAACCTGCAAATACAGTAGTAAAGGAAAAGGTTAAAGACAGTATTGCAGAGCAAGTACCTATAACTAATCCCGACAAAGTATTATGGCCTGAGGAAGGATACACGAAAAATGATCTCGTCAATTATTATCGGAAAATCGCCCCCATCATTCTTCCCTATCTTAAAGATCGGCCAGAATCGCTCCTTAGACATCCTAACGGAATCAATGAAAAGGGGTTTTTCCAGAAAAATATTGAAGAAAAAAACCTGCCCTCTTTTATCGAGACGATTGCCATTCCATCCGAACACGCATCTAATCAAAAAGGTACGATCAACTATCTGCTCTGCCAGAACGAAGCCACTCTTATCTATCTTGCCAATCTAGCCTGCATTGAGCTCAATCCTTGGAATTCAAAAAAGGGCTCGCTGGAAAGGCCGGACATCATGATCATTGACCTCGATCCAGTAGAACGACCTTTTTCTGATGTGGTAAAAGTGGCAAAGGAAGCAAAAAAAGTACTTGATATTGCATGTGAATCAAGCTTCTGTAAAACATCGGGCAAGCGAGGTATCCATATTGTTATTCCCCTTAAGCCTGACTATACGTACGACACTATCCGCACCTTCTCGCATTTATTGGTACAATTGATCCACGCACGTATTCCGGAAATCACTAGCCTTGAACGCAGTCCATCGAAACGGAATAAAATGATCTATCTTGACTGGCTGCAAAATAGGAAGGGTCAGACTCTTGCGGCCCCCTATTCTCTGCGTCCAACCAAAGAAGCCACCGTTTCAACACCGATCGAGTGGAAAGAACTTAACAATAAACTTGATCCTAAGAAGTTCACCATTAACACAATTTTCAAAAGACTCGATAAAAAAGGTGATATCTGGGCAACACTCTTCCGTAATCCAATATATCTCGCCGAATCTATAGAACGCCTAAAAAAAGAATTAATAAAAAATAATGATAAAAAAGATACAAAAAAATAAAAGCCGTGAAGCCGCCATATTCATCGGCACGTCAGGATGGGTAAATAAAAGCTGGCATGATACCTTCTACCCAAAAAAAATAAAGAAGGATTTTTTGACCTTCTATGCCACACATTTCAATTCAGTTGAGATCAATACCTCCTTCTATCATTTACCAAAAAAGTCTACCTTCGAAAAGTGGCGTGAAGAAACTCCTGATGGGTTCACCTGTGCCGTGAAAATGAGCAGATTTATTACACATATTAAAAAACTAAAGGAATGCAAGGATCCGATTGAACTCTTTCTTGATTCTGCCGTTGGATTAAAACAAAAATTAGGAGTCATCCTCATCCAGCTTCCGCCAAGCTTTTCATTCAATAAAGAACTCCTAGAAAATTTCCTTGCGGATCTTCAAGCAGTACAAAAGAAAAAGAAATTAGATTTACGCTACGCTTTAGAACCAAGACATCCGAGCTGGTTTGAATCAGACAAGAATCTAGAGCTGACTCGAGATATTTTACAAAAAAATAAAATGGCTTTGGTCTTTGCACATTCATCGGTCTTCCCCCACTATGATCCCGACGAAAAGGAAAATGCCTTTTCAAAATTTATTTACATCCGTTTTCATGGTCCGAAAGAATTTGCCGCATCGCAATACGGTACAAAATTATTAAAACCCTGGGTAAAACGGATAGAAAACTGGCAGGCAGAAGAAAAAACAATATTTGCATATTTCAATGACGACATTCACGGATATGCGATTAAGGATGCCATGACATTACAAAAGCTTCTTAAATAAGACACTCTTTTACTACTTTTTTACCGGCAAAGTGAGCCGCACAAGACGAAGATCATCATAAGAATATCGTTTACCCAACTTTTCGAATACTGGAGTAAGCTTCTCAGTCTCAAGTTCAATAAAAGCTTTTGTAATTTCTGGAACAAATGCGAGCAAACTTGCGGGAATAATCCCTTCTAGATCCTGTAAACTAATAGTGCCGTCAGTGCGCATTTTTTCTAAATGACCCACGATCGTGCTCCAAGTCATAGCTCGTTCGGCGACTATGCGATCGATCGATCGTTCTTTTTTCCACAAGGAAAATGTAACCTCGTGCGTATTTTCTTTAACCACTTTTATTCTGCCACTTTTTTCCTTTATCACTTTTATCTTTCCAAGCTTGCCTCCGCATGCAAGAATAAAATTCTTTTCCATAATAGCCTGTTCAGCGGGAGGGATCTTTTCAAATGCTTGCCTGACAGTCTCCGATTGGGATCTAAATGTTTCATCCATAAGGAGAATTTCGGGATGAACCTGAAGCGATCGTTGATTGAACCCAAGAAGGAAAAGTCCCGCGAACGTTTTTACTCGTGAAAGGGCCACATATCCCTGTCCATATTCAAAAGCTTCTGATAAATCTATAAGCACCTGATCGAGAGTCATTCCCTGACTCTTGTGCACGGTCATTGCCCATGCCAAACGCAAAGGATGCTGAGTGATTTTTGCCAAAGTTCTATTACCGTCAACAATAGACCATTCCATTGGAATAACCTCGATAGACTTACCTGACTTTGTACGCACGATTGGATTGCCTTCAATATTAAATCTTTCCACCTCCCCCAAAGTACCGTTGACGAATCCAGTTTCAAAATTATTCTTGGTAAAAATAACCCGCGCACCAACTTTGAGCCGCAAAGATTCTGGTGACAAACAGCCCTTCTTAAGTTGAAGTACAAGTGCATCTGGACCGACAGAGGTCATCATGAACACTCTTACTTCTCCAGTGATCGCTTCGAGCTTTTCATCGTTTATTTTATCTACATTGCTATTGTGACAAAACAGTCTGGTAAGAGTATGCACGTCATTTGCCTGGACTCTTCGTTTGGTAAGCATTTCATGACCATATTCTGTCACCTCCCCACTACGTATCATTGAAAGCAGCGAAAGAAAATCTTCATCTTCCTGTCGATGCTGTTCCGAAAGGTAACAGCACAAGAGATTTGCTTCCTGCCACGCAGAAGAAAGAAAAGCGAAGCTGGAAGATTCTGAATCCATGCGAGAAATAGGAGGCAGTTGAAAAAAGTCTCCTACACATACCACTTGAAGCCCGCCAAAAGGCTCGTCACCTCGCTGACGCAACGCTCGACAAGAAGCATCGACGGCTGATAACGTATCTGCATCAAGCATGGAAATTTCATCTATGATCAATACCTTCGCTTTAAAAACTTTCTTCACTACCCGTTCATTTGTGGCAAGCTTATCAAGATCCTCCAAAGAGAGATGCTTCTTGATACCAATACCTGACCATGAATGTATGGTCTGCCCCCCAATGTGAGTTGCGGCAATACCGGTAGAAGCGGTGATCGCCACTTCAATGTCATGCTCGCGCAAGTATTTTACAAACTGATTGATCGTATATGTCTTTCCACTTCCCGGTTCTCCGGTCAAAAATACATTTGCTCCAGTCTTTAAAATGGTTAGGGCCTGATCTTGGGTCATGAGAAAAGTATATCAAATAGAAAAACCTTTCGCTTAGATAAATTACTATATTACTTGGTTAAAAAAGCCATGTGCGATAAAATCAGAGCGTGATCACATACCTGCAAGCAATCATTCTTGGCGGTCTTCAAGGAATTACCGAGCTTTTTCCTGTTTCAAGTCTTGGGCACAGCGTGCTTCTGCCGGCAATCCTTGGTTGGAACATTGACCAACGAAGCAACCTCTTCCTTATTTTCCTTGTGGCAACTCACCTGGCGACTGCTTTAGTACTCTTTGCTTTTTTCTTTAAAGACTGGGTCTTGATCGTAAAAGGAATAGTAAGATCGCTTAAGATACGGAAAATAGAAACTACTGATACTTATGCTCGCCTCGGCTGGCTTATTATTGTAGGAAGTATTCCAGCAGGCATCCTCGGCCTTCTTTTTGAAGACAAACTAAAAACACTCCTAGCATCTCCTCGCTTTGTTTCCCTTTTTCTTATTGCGAACGGCTTCTTGCTTTACGGCGCAGAAATCATAGGAAGAAAAAAACAGGAACGGCAAAGTGTATGTGATGAAAATATTGCGAAGATAACCTGGAGCCAGTCATTTAAAGTCGGACTTGCCCAATCCCTTGCACTTCTGCCAGGATTCTCTCGAACGGGATCGACAATTGTAGGAGGATTGGGTGTCGGGCTCAATCATGAAGAAGCGGCACGCTTCTCATTTCTCTTGGCCACTCCACTCATCTTTGCCGCAGGCGTACTGAAATTGCCAGAATTACTCACTTCAGCAGATATAAAGATTGTAGGTCCTATTCTGATCGGCTCACTCACCTCTGCCATTGCTGCATATTTTTCTGTCCGTTTTCTCACTAAATACTTCGAGACAAAGAAGTTAACCTCCTTTGCCCTTTATTGCATTGTTATAGGAGTAGCGGCTTCTCTTTCTTTCTATTGAGGTAACTGTTCTCCAGACTTAAACCAAGCGAAAGCAAAAAGTGCGAGCGCAAGAAGAAACGATGCGATGCCATGCTTCACATGTATCTGAGTTGAACCTGCACTATACCCTGGAAGAATTGAAGGTAAATTCCCTGCTGGCACAAACCAATAGACGACTGCAAGAATAACAAATATCGCCCCAAGAATTACAGCCACGCTAGTAAGAGTTTTTTTATTCATATTAAAAGATTGATTAGTTTTAATAATGATCATTATACCAGCTAGGCCTTTTTATTGTTTATCTTGAACTAAAACTTGATCTTTTCTGGTAACAGTGAGGTACACAACCAAAGCCAGGATAGCTAAAAGAAAAATAATACTCGTTGCAGTAGTTCCTAAGCCAAGACCCCCATCATCACGAGACTGAGACAAATAATCGCCGATAGACGCTCCAAGTGGACGGGTAAGAATATAAGCGAACCAAAAAGCAAAGACCGCATTCAGCTTAAAACGATAATAAGCAATGGTTATTACTGCGATAAGTCCGGCAAAAATGAAGGCAGAAAGCAAATAGCCAAGATCAAATCTTTCAGCGACAAGGTCCCCTGCCGCAGTTCCCAATGCAAAAGTGAAAAGAATAGCTAGCCAATAAAAAGCTTCTCTTTTTCTGGTAATGATCGAATGAATAGATAAAGTCTTTTCGTTCACATACCAAACAATGAATGTTATTGCCAGTGCAATTGCAAATATAATAGTCGTTGTTACCAGAGAGACTCCAAAGTTATCAGTCAGG
>JARIHA010000010.1 GCA_029288475.1 Candidatus Tayloriibacteriota bacterium
GTTGGTGTTTATTAGGAATGAGGTAAAGATCCTCAATCACGAAGTAAGCGCCAAGCTGTTCAGAAAGAAAAACAAGTCCTGCAAAATCTTCCAATCGAGTAACGTCCCTTACTTCCTGATGGTGACCTTCAGAGATTACCGCAAATAGTTTTTCGCCATTTGCCACTAAAGGTTGAATCTTAGAAACCTTTAGCCTGATTCCGCGTACCTTAAGCTCAATAAGAGGACTGACAGACTGTGCCTGCAATGGTGTATTCATATAGGTAGGTTAATCAAACTCCATCACTTCACTGAAACATATACGCATGTCTGAGTCGAGACTATACGTAACCCCGAAACGCTCGCCCTCCCTGGGGCAAGCATCACGAACAATCTCTACAATCAGGCGTTCAAGCATGATTATATTTGATGCCGTATCATCTCGAACAGCCATGGCTGCGTTCTTTATCCTCGCAAGACCTCCGCCTATCCGAGCAAGGCTTTTAAGTGTTTTCATTTCTGGAATTTCACCCTTCTCCCTTTCTTTGACAATAAGGGTCTGAAGGCGGGCGACTTTCAGAAGCACCGCCGAATCGGCAGAACTTCCTATTGGCGTTCCGCATTCCTGAAATGCAAGCAGTTTATCGCCTGGCAATTCTGGAATGACCAGGTCTCCGTTCAACACTGACCGTATTACTAACGACAATGATCTCATGAATTGACCTCCTTTCTACACAGTAATACGAATAAAGAAATTGTCAATTTGAGACATAAAAAAAGCGCCGGTGGTAAACCGGCGCCATGATTAACTGCGAAATAATAAAAGACTACCCTGCCTTCAAATGCTCATTTTCAAGCAGTATCTCGACTCCAGGTTCCCACTGTATATCAGTCGCATCCTGCGATGATGTAATTACTGAGACTTGGCAAAAAGGACGCCCGCCCCGACAAACAATAGCATGAGGCGTGCCTGGGGGAATGACGAGACTTTCCCCTATCTTGGTGAGAAAGTAGTTTTTTAGCTCATCCTTTTCATACATGATAACCTCCAGACTTCCCGATTGTTGCGGGTTTCCTACCAAAATGTAAATCTTTTCTTTCCGATGATGCACATGGAAAGGAATAGCCTGCCCAGAACTGAGCAACAACAGCCTCATCGCCAGCACTTTGGCGGCGGGAGAGTCGGCTGTGGGGTTGGTGTGAAGATCGACAAGCATTGGGCCACGTTGTGGCTGAACATAAGTGACTCTCGTGTTCCGCGGATCTCCAAGACTAGCGAAGATAGAGGTGTTTTCAATATTCATACTACGGTTTAAGCTGCAGTTGCGGTTTCAGTCGTTTCCAATTCTGAGCTATTGATAACACGTGGAGAAAGATAGGTCAATGAAAAAACTATAAAAACTATAAAAACGAAACAATTTTTCATAGCGTAATAATTACCCTACCCTATTTGAGTTTTCTCAGAATGATAATACTCTCGCAAGGAACTAAACTTGCTACCTTGTACGCCAAAAATAGCAACCTCCGTCATACTTATATTAAGATTTCTTTTTGTATCAACAAAAGTGGCTTCCCATTCAGCAATTACAGTATCATTGTCGACCCACATATTTAACAGTTTGAAGACAATATCTCGCTGTGTACCGATAATCTTACTTTCCCAGTAAGCCCGAATCCCTGAGTGACCTTTCTGCTCTCCTTCTCTTGGGTCATGGTACGTAGCATCAGGAGTAAATATGGTTAAAACAAGGTCCGGATCCTGTTTCATCCATGCTTCTCCATAAATTTCGACTAGCTTGATAGCCTCTTGTTTGTTCATAAATCAAAGCATAGCATACTCTTTATCTTTTTATAGTTTTCTTGCATCTCTCTGATTTTTAAGTAATATAGCTGAGGCAGAATAACAAAAAAGAACTAAATAAATGAAAATATTGCTCCCAAACTTTGAAAAACGAGGCGGTCTCATCACCGTAGTCGCACAAGATGCGATAACAAAGAAAGTGCTCATGGTTGCATTCACCGACCTAAGCGGGTACCTGGAAACACTCCGCACCGGCAAAGCGGTTTATTATTCCACTAGCCGCAAGGAACGCTGGATGAAAGGAGAAACAAGCGGAGGTTTCCAGGAAGTAACCGGCATTTCAATTGACTGCGACGGCGATGCAGTGATCTACTACATCCACCAACACGGGAGTGGCACCTGTCATACAAAAGCACAAACCTGTTTTTATCGTGATTTCCAGGGAAACCTTCTAATGGAAGCGCCTGGAGCTGGAAAGGGCCAAGAACTCATGTCAACGGAAGCTGAAGTCAGCCCGACCATTATCCCAATGGTTTAAAAAGAGCCAACTAAATTCGATTGCTTACTACACCACCCGAGACAGAAATGTTGAGGGTGTTTTTATTTGACTAATCAAATACCAAGGTATACCTTAAACGAGGAACTTTCGGACAAATAAAT
>JARIHA010000035.1 GCA_029288475.1 Candidatus Tayloriibacteriota bacterium
CTCAATTGGTTGCAAGTAAACTCTAATTTCAATGTCATCCAGTCAGAACAGCCAAAAGAATTTTCACCATACTCATAGGCATTTTGGGTTTAGTTATCCGGTTTCAGTTTTTCAGCGTTTTTATTCATTGGTAGTTTTTCCTCTCTTTTTTGTGGTATTGAGTGTTGTTCTGCTTAAACTCTTATCCATTTACCCTTCTATTACTCTTCAAAACATCCCTTTTTCTTTTCTGGTCTGGGGATTGGTTGCCACACTCATTCGACTTTTTATCGCATATGTATTTGCCCTCGTCGTTGCGATTTTACTTGTCCTTCTTATCAATACCAGCCAGCGCCTTGAAGCTTTTTTCCTTCCGGTTTTTGACATTATCGAATCAGTGCCTGTCTTGGCATTCTTTCCTATTATTATTCTCCTCTTCATTCACTTTCAGTTTTTCAACGGAGCTGCTATCTTCATACTTTTCCTTGCTATGCTGTGGAATATTGTTTTTAGCGTTCTCGGCGGGTCCAAGATCATTCCTGCTGATATTAAGTCCGCGGCACACGTTTTTCATATAAAAGGTTTTGCATATATTAGAAAAGTTTTCTTGCCAGCGGTATTTCCTCATATCGTCACCGGTTCACTGTTGGCTTGGGCGCAGGGTTGGAACATTATCATTGTTGCTGAAGTTCTCCATACTTATATTCCTGGAGGCACATCAGGAGACGATCTTTTTGGTATTGGAAGTATTTTGGTTCACGCCGCGAGCGGGGCACAGAACAATCTTTTTGTAGCTACTATTGTGCTTATTATTTTAGCCATTGCCTTTATGAACTTTTTCATTTGGCAGAAATTGCTTCGTTTAGCTGAGCGTTATCGATTTGAATAATATGGAAAACAGCATTGTATTTCAGAAGGTAAATAAGACGTACGAACAGACCAAGGAGACCGCACTCCATGATGTGTCTTTTTCTGTTGCTGTCGGCGAGTTTGTCTCCATTATTGGTCTCTCTGGGTGTGGGAAAACAACGGTGCTAAAAATAATTGCAGGAATAGAAAATCCTACTTCTGGTACGGTTACCCGCCCCGATGTTGTTTCGATGGTCTTCCAGAATGGCGCACTTTTTCCTTGGTTAACTGTGTACGACAATGTCGCAATAGGACTTCGTGCTTTGAAGCAGTCTGAAACTACTGTGCGCAAAAAAAGTCTTGAGTTTATCGATCTCATGGGTTTGGCAGAATTTGTAGGGAAATATCCGAGAGAACTTTCTGGAGGACAGCGACAAAGAGTTGGTATTGCGCGTGCATTGGCAGTAAACCCAAGTGTTTTACTTCTTGATGAACCTTTTTCTGCCTTGGATCCAAAGACTACTGACGAACTTCACCGTGATATGCTCAAGATCTGGCGTGAAACTAAGAAAACTATTCTTCTGGTCTCTCATTCCATTGGCGAAGCTGTGCTTCTTGCTGACAGGATTTTTCTCATGAAAGAAGGTTCTATCCAGCATGAATTTTCTTTGTCTCCGGCTGATCATGAGGAAGGAAGCTCGGCGTATGCCGCCAAAGTGCTCGAAATTCGTAAAAAGTTTCATTAAGAGTAA
>JARIHA010000037.1 GCA_029288475.1 Candidatus Tayloriibacteriota bacterium
GCGTTTGGCGGAGCTGGCGCATCAGCTACCTCTTTAGGGAATGCTGGAGCAGCAAATAGCGGAAGTGGTGGATCGGGCGCATCAACCGGAGGATCTACTTTAGTAGGACCTGGAGGCGGAGCTGGTGCATATATCGATGCGATTATTTCAAGTGTGAGTTCATCATATTCTTATACAGTTGGGGCTGCAGGATCTGCAGGAGCTGCAGGAACGTCGGGGAACCCAGGGACAGCAGGATCTGCCGGGATCATCATTATTGAAGAGCACTACACCTACTAAAACGGTATATTGCCATCGTCGTAATCATCTAGTTCAGAATCTAAAGCCTCAGAGTCTTCATCGACCTGGGGCTTTTGTGCATCTGGGTCAGGCTCAAGATCATCGATGATATTGATAGCGGTTTCTCGTGCTTTCACATACTTCGTTAATGAAGAGTCTTCTTCCCACAAAACTGTATCTTTAAAATTCCGGATAAGCTGCCTTGCGATCTTCACTGCCAAATGCGTATTTTGTTTTGCCATCTCAACTTCGCACCTAAGTAGATCTATTTCATTTTGCATTTCTTCAATCTTACTTGCAGACTCAGTATCTTCAAGAGTAACTTTCAATACTCCTGAACCGCCGCCGCCATGGCTACTTAAGGTGTAAGTGTATACGGATCCATCATTGAGTGTAAGACTGGCTGTAGCTTCACCTGGACCGACTCCGTCCTTCGAATCAATCATTTTTTCTGTCCTTTGGCCTTTTCCTTCAGATGAGCTTCCTCTTGGGCCAAATCTAGAAAATGATCTAAATGACAGAGCAAGTTGATTACTTCCTGATGTTCTTCAGACTTTTTCCTATTCTCTCGAGCTTCAGGCAAAAGCAATTCCTCCACAAAAGGGATATCTAGTTCGTCCAATGAATCGATCTTTTTTGCAATATCGGCAAACCGACGATTCAAACGATCTTTTTCTTTGGAATGTTTCTTTAGAAGTATTTTGCCAATTTTAGTTTTCACGTTTGAACTCCGTTATTTTTTGGTCTTTCAGTGTTTGTCGATATTGAACCCAGCCATTGAAGTTTCCAGACCTTAAATCGGGATCACTTGCTGCCACAGCTTGATGTTCTGCAGGACTTGCATGAATTGGGGTTGCACCAACAAGTCGGTCATAAAGCTCAAGATCTTGTTGAATCGTAACGTTTGAGCCATCATGATTGAGATAAGATACTCGTGCGCAGCGTGCGACTGAACGTTTTAAGTTTAGCTCATCCATGGTCATCCCATTGATCTTTGCAAACATCTCACTGTTCTCACTAAAATCCCCTTCAACAATAAATGGCAAATGCCAGTCACCTACTTCAAGTTTCTGAGGGTTACTGTTCTCGTATTCATCGTACATCGCAGAAGCTAAGGCCTGAATTTCGGGCTGTGCTGCTGGGTGGATTCGTAAAGCAAAGAAGTTAGCAAAATCTGTTGCCGTACAAACCACAGTGATATGAGCCCATGGTTCAAGGATTCGGTTTGCATATTGCTTATGAACTCCCATTGAAGAGAGTTTCCTCGCTTGGTGAACAGCCTGCTTCATCGCCTCTAGCCAGTAGAATTCAGCCTGCTCGGCTTCCTCACCAACAAGAGCTTCTCCGCCCTGCATTCCCTTTTGATTCTTGGTGAAAGCAATAGGAACGACGGGATTCTTCTCAATCATCTCAATCTGTTTATTCACTGGGATAGCACGACTACTCGAAGCGTTTCTAGAGAATGCCCTGTGAGTCATAAATTCAGAATGGATAAATCTCGGGTAGGTCAAAACGAAAGTCGTAAGTCTTTTTCCTGATGGTGCAATGGAATCCAAGATGATTTCCGCTTTGATCATTGAGCGTTCCTTAGTGGTATGTTGGATCCGGCTTACCTT
>JARIHA010000038.1 GCA_029288475.1 Candidatus Tayloriibacteriota bacterium
AGACAGAAGTTATACAACCTTGTTTACAGGTGTTTTCCCCTCAAAAAATGCTATGAGATTGTTTGCCGCCAGCACCGCCATATCATCGCGCGCAGTAACTGTCGCAGAAGCAATATGAGGAGTAAGCACTACATTTGAAAGCTTCGTAAGTCCAGAAGAAAGATCAGGCTCATTCTCAAATACATCTAGTCCAGCTCCAGCTATCTTGCCCTCCTTGAGAGCTCTTACCAGGGCTGCTTCGTCTATCACCGGACCACGTGAAGTGTTGATGATGTAAGCTGTCTTTTTCATCATACTAAGATGATCGTAGTTTATAAGATGATGGGTAGAATCCATAAGTGGGACATGTAATGACACGACGTCCGCCTGACGAAGAACTTCCTCCGGGGAGGCGCAAAACTTTGCTCCGTATTCTTTCTCCAACATTTCATTGCGAACAATATCGTAATAGAGCACTGTCATGCCAAATCCCCTAACCGCTTTATGGACAACATCAGCTCCAATTCTTCCGGTACCTAGAATACCGAGAGTCTTGTCTTTCAGATCTGTTCCCATAAGAAGCATCGGTGCCCATCCTTTGTATTTCTTCGCTCGTATAAAGTTATCACCTTCTACAATGCGGCAAGTCAACGCCAATATAAGGGCAAAAGCATGCTCAGCAACACTTTCAGTCAACCCTCCAGGAGTATTGGTAACAATGATGCCGCGCTTCTTTGCCTCGTCAATATTTATATTGTTAAAACCAACCGCATAGTTGGCATAGATTTTCACCGTAGGAGCCGCATCAAAAACTTCCCCATCAATTGGATCAGTGAGGAGAGAAAGCACGCCGTCATAGGATTGTTTTTTGAGTGCTTTGATAAGTTCTTTCTTTGTAAGCGGACGATCCTTAGGATTCATATCGTAAGTGATACCCTTATCTTTAAGCATGGTAAAAGCAATTTCTGGAATTTTTCTGGTTATATATACTTTACTCATTTTCTTTACTTAATTTTATTGAATAATTTGAGTCTGCCGGCCGCCACCATTTCAACCGCCTTAACAGGATCCTTCAAATACTTATACGGAGCAACTTCGTCTGGATTTTCCTGCAAACTTAATTTCAATGCCTTCTGATATGCAACACGAAGCTCCGTACTAATATGAATGACTGCCATGCCAGCATCTATAGCACTGACAAAATCCTCGTCCACTGTACCAGAACCTCCATGGAGAACGAGCGGTACCCCAGCAGCCTTGCGGATCTTAGCAATTCTTTCTATATCAAGACGAGGATCATTTCCTACTCGCATCATGCCGTGAATGTTTCCCACTGCCGGAGCAAAAAGGTCAATGCCGCTTTCTTTTACAAACTGCACTGCCTGCTCAGGAGAAGTGAGACTGTCTCCGTCTATCTTTACTCCTTCTGGAATTCCGTCGAGAATCTTTGAAGATTGACCGATATAACCAAGTTCTGACTCAATCAGTACCTTTTTGCCTGTTTTTTTCTCATATTCTTTCGCGTAATTAGCACATTGCTTTGCAATTTTTACATTTTCCTCAAAAGGCAATTTTGCCCCATCAAAAATAGCTGAATCAAAACCAGCGTCAATCGCCTCTTTTACGCGATCAAAAGAATACGAATGATCGGCATTGAGATAAATTGGATAGTTATATTCTTCACGAAGACTCTGAATAAGTGCAACGGATTGTTTTACTCCAACGAAGTTTCGCTCACCCTCTGATACACCGATGATGACAGGAATATCTGAACCGTCCGCTGCCTTGAAAGAACGCGCCGCGTTGAAAATTCCCCACAGCATCTCCAAGTTTGAAATATTAAAGTGTCCGATTGCTACTTTTTTTGATTCAGCATCATGAATCTGTTCAATAAGTGTTTTCATATCCCGACATTATATCAGCCTATTCAGTACCGCGCGAGTAACCGCGCCAACAGAACCTGTACCTCGAGTAAGTCCACTTGGAGTAAGTATCTCACTTGCATGAGCCTCTTGAAATCTTCTTACGGCATCAGCGGTACCTGGTCCATAATAGTCACCTTCTTTGCCTGGAGAACCTGATCCTGTAGCAACCACGACGAAACCATGAGTATTGAGAAATACTTGGAGTGCAGTTACATCTGGACCTGATGATCCAATACTTAGATTTCTGGTAAATGATCCACTGTAACTTGTTGGAGCAGTGGCGGCTGGCACATATCCAGAAAGCAACGCCGCACGAGTAGCTGCACCTACAGCACCGTATCCTGTGTTCTCAGTCGCACCTCCACAGATACCCATTTTTTTGCATTGAAACTGCCTGAGAGCAAACAGAGTCCCTGTACCGAAATACGTACCCTCATTTCCAAGAGATCCTGATCCAGAAAGTGCCACAGGGTATCCTTTAATATCAAGAAGGTGCTGAAGAAGACGAACTTGGGAATCGGCGACACCATAGTAAAGAGTATGATCAAGAGTAGGTGGAAGAGAATATACTGGTGAAGAAACCGCTGAGGAGGAGGAAGATGAATCCGTACCACCTGAAGAACTAGTTGTCACTGCTCCAGGCAATATATTTATTACTGATGGAGTATAGCTAGGAATTGGCGCTCCTGGGGTTACGATATTTACCGTTCTAGTCACTGATGCAGAACTACCAAGTCTATCAGTAGCAGTATATACAATAGTATAAACAGCAGGGACAGAAGTATCGAGATGTACAAAAGATGCCTGTCCAATACTCTTACCATTCACGGTTGCCTGAATAGGAATAAAATTATCATTAGGGTCTGAAGTAATTACTCCTACATCGATATAAGTAGAACCTACTTCAATATTAGCTGGATTTGATCCTGCTAAAGTAAGAGTCAAAGAACCAGAAACTGCCACAGTTGGAGCACTAGGCTGTTGTGGAGGAGGTGTAATAGTAGGTGGAATGTGAGAAGTCGCTCCAGGAGTTTGCGTAGGTGTAGGAGTCGGAGTTGGAGTGGGGTTATTATTCTGATTACCAGATGTACCTCCAGAAATTGGAGCGGCCCCACTATAAATAGTTCCGACGTCAGTTGCAGAAAGTGCTTTATTGTAAATTCGGAGATCAGCAAGTTTTCCATTTAAGAATGCAGAGTTTGGCATAACGTACGTCTGAGTTGAAGGATAATTATACTGAGGAAGCGCAGTTGAATAATAATTCAGACAGTTTGTAGTGATAGCATTTCGGTAAGTACCATGAACAAGAGCTCCTACCGCTAGATATTCACCAAGATCAAAAGACGGAAAACCAGCCTGAGATACACCTTGGGCAGTAATAGCCTTACCATCGTAATAACCTTGCACAGTGGTTCCATCCCAAGTAACTACATAGTGATGCCACGCGCCTCCGACGTTTGCGTCAGGGAACGTAAGAAGAGTTGTTTGAACCAAGCTGCTGTTGATTGCAGCAAAAGTAGTCGCGGCGAGGAAGTCCTTACCGAGCTGCCAAGTGCGAGGAATGTTCGGATCGATCGTATCAAGAATCTTTCTATATCCAGAACTAGTAAAAGGAATACTGAACGTGGCATCAGTTTTTGGATTAAAATAAACCCATGCAGAAATTGTTCCTTGAGGTAGGCTATTAAGAGAAGTATTTTTATCAATTCCAAAATACTGGCTATTTAGACGACAAACAGAACCATCAAACTGTGCGGCGGCAATATTATTTGGTCCGGTAGTCTGGGTCGGACACTGATTTGCAGTGATCACCGTACTGGTGATATCGCCGTGAACATTTTTTACATTGAAAGACTTCTGACAAGTAGCAGTGTTCCCCATTCCGGAAGCATCGGCAACACTTCCGCTCAAGCTCCAGTCCTGCGCAAAGTTGAGTCCAAGAACAAGTGCTCCCGCTCCAGGTTG
>JARIHA010000044.1 GCA_029288475.1 Candidatus Tayloriibacteriota bacterium
GATGTGTATAAGAGACAGACACAAACAATGCTGCCGGAACATTCCCCCGACTTATTGATCTTGGAATAAACCCAAAAATAATCACCAACGCGCTGACTTTGGCGATGGCGCAACGTCTAGTAAGAAAACTTTGCCAAAAATGCAAAAAAGAAGTCCACCTTGAAGGTGTGGTGAAAGACCGTATCGAAAAAATCGCATTAAGTATCCAAGATAAGTCTTACAGCTATCAGTTAGAAAAGATGTGGACAGCCGTCGGCTGTGCAGATTGCAACAGTACCGGATATAAAGGACGAATCGGCGTATATGAGGCTATCTATACAGATGCAAAAATCGAAGAGGTGGTAAACCAGAACCCAAGCGAGCACGAGATACAAGAAGCCGCCCTGCCCCAAGGACTTCTCAACATGAGTCAGGATGGAATATTAAAAATTCTCCACGGAATAACATCACTTGAAGAAGTAGAACGTGTTATCGATCTTGGTGAGGCACTCTCATAAAATTAAAGCACAAGAAAAAGATAAATTATAGTTGCGCTCATGCGTGGAAGGAGTACGATTAAACAGGAGAAAAGCCGCAATGAGCGGCTTTGGTGGAATATTTTCCAGAATATAAATCTCTAAGCAATACTTTCAATATTAAGCATTAAAAGTCAAACTAAACCCTAAGGATAGTCACAGCCGGAGCCAGGACGTCCTCGAGGAGAAGCTACAAAAACCCGCGGGGGGCTTATTGCTTAGAGATTTATCGTCTGGAAAAGAATAGCAGGAAAATTACTTTCACTAAGAGTGTAGCACACAATGATTTTTTTGTCAATAGCTCCTCCCTTTCATAAGAAAGGGTATAATGAATCCATGCCTATCACTGAAGAGAATAAAATTGAACAAACAGAGACCTCCAGTGACGGATATCTTGATCAAACACTGCGTCCTTCGCGTTGGGATGAGTATATCGGGCAAAAAAACATCAAAGATAACCTCAATATCCTCCTTACTGCAGCCAAAGAGCGTAATCATCCTCCTGAACACATTCTTTTTTACGGTCCGCCAGGATTAGGGAAGACTACCCTTGCCCATCTTATTGCAAAAGAGACCGGTGCACAGATAAAAATAACGTCCGGACCTGCGATTGAGAAAGTAGGAGACCTCGCTTCCATTCTTACCAATCTCTCACCTGGGGATATTTTATTTATCGACGAAATCCATCGTCTCAACAAGACAATCGAAGAAGTTCTTTACCCTGCAATGGAATCAGGGTCGCTAGATATTATTATTGGCAAAGGTCCATCAGCTCGAACCATTCAGCTTGAACTACCTTCTTTTACCTTAATTGCCGCAACAACAAGAATTGCTCTGCTCTCTTCCCCACTTCGCTCCCGTTTCTCTGGAGGAATTTTTAGACTTGAATTTTATAGTCAGGAGGAAATTGGAAGAATCATAAAACGATCGGCAAACATCCTTGATGTGCTTATTCATGAAAAGGCGGCGGATGAAATTGCAAAACGCAGCCGTTTTACTCCCCGTACTGCAAATTATTTCCTTAAAAGATGTCGAGATTTTGCACAGGTAAAAAAAAGTGATCTTACGGAACAAATGGTCAACGAAGCACTCTCTCTTCTTGGAATAGATGAGAAAGGACTTACCGCTTCAGATCGTTCAATACTTGAAACCATAATAAACAAATTCAGCGGTGGGCCAGTCGGCCTCAACACCATAGCGGCTGCCTTATCTGAAGAACAGGCAACCATTGAGGAATTCAATGAACCCTATCTTTTGCAGATCGGCTTTCTTGACCGTACACCTCGAGGAAGAGTGGTGACCAAACTTGGATATGAACACCTCGGCTTACCTATCCCAACGAACCTTCAAGAGAAGCTTATTTAGTGGTCAACGTAGATATTTACCGCCTGCTTGGAAATAATGAGACCGCTTTTATTTTTTGCCAATACACCTATTCTATATGGCCCGCTACCATTACTGGTCCATTTACTTACCTCGAGCACACTTTCTTGATGGAGAATTCCTTGTGTACTTATTACCATGGGTGACAATACTCCCCCATCAACCTGCCAAAATAAGTCATACTTACTCATAGCCACATTTGGTATATTGGCTTTTAATAAAATTGAGTTGGCAATATGACTATTATTTTGAGGGAAAGGAAGATTTATTCTAGTGAGTGATACAAAATTATCAGAAACTGAAGTTGTAGCTGTTGTGGCTGATACAGTGAATGCTGCAGTATTTTCATTCCAATTCAACGCTGTTTGCCATCCAGCAGAGAATACTCCTACAGAAATATGATACATGCCAGCAGACGAAGGAGTATAAACAACGTTATAAGAAGCGGGCTGGTCAGTAGCAACATGCTGTTGTTCAAAATAGTGCTGAAATATTTTTCCTTCGGAACTATCACGAACTTCAACATCAACAATTACCCCATCTAAGGATTCCGCCGTACTGACTGCAGTATTTATAGAAACACTTTGTCCAACAGTGGGATTTGGAGAAACTGAAGTATTAAAACTAATCGGTGATGAACCACCTGAATTCGATGTTGGATCAGAAGAACTTCCTCCAGCAAAGTTATCTCTCACCACTAATTCAGCTTTTTTATTTTGAACAATATAATCAGTATTCCCAGCACCACCAGCGTTCGGGTCCGTTGACCAATACCACCAATCAACTCCCCCAAAATAAGACTTGCTTCCCCAATAGTCGTACAGTGCGGCATATGCATTTGCCTGAGCATCCTCGTTATAGCTTCCATTTATTTGCCAATTAGATGGATCCTCGTAAGAACGGTCGATGCTTCGATAGCCTATTTCTGTAAAGACTACCTGTTTGTTATATTTTTGAGCGACAGGACTTATATAAGCTTTATCCCAAATATTCCAATAATTACTTAATTGCTGAACTGAACCATCAGTATTAGTCATGGTGTAATACGCTGATACTCCGATGTAATCTAACGATCCCCAAAATTGAATTTTATCCAATTCATTTACCCAGTTAGCACTATAAGTCATCTTCCCAGAGTACTCCGTTCGTAAATGGGAAATCAAAGAAAGCCAATGTTGAGTGTTAGTAGAGTTTGAATCCGGAGAGGTCATTCCGATTAATTCCGTACCGATACAAAAATCGTCCACATTATTTGCTTGAGCAAGAGCCGCGTAATGATCGAGAAAAGTGGTATAGCCAGCAAACCAGGCATTCCTGTCAGATGGATTAATGTTCGCCCGCCAGTTTCCATCTGGCAGTTCAAGATGGGGCTTAAGCATAACCTTAAGACCTATTGAGTGTGCATACTGTATCGCCTGAACTAAAGAATCGTCACTGGGGGTATTGCTTGCAGGATATAAAGAAACAGATGTAATGCTTGCCTCCGTATAAGGAATTACCAAAGCAACAGAATTAACATTATCAGCCTTCAGTTTATTTAATGACTGTTTAGTACCATTACTTGAAAAATCTTCGCTCGACTGTGGAAACATATTAAATCCTTTTTGCTGCCAAGATGCTGTGTCGGCGTTTGCTTGAGCAGGCATAATTAAAGAGTCTGACATTAGTACTAAAGATAAAAACACGAGCATAAAAATAGACGGGTTTTGTTTCATATGCTTTCTCTTATTATTTTGATGGATATTCCCTGAAGACGGCGGTGTAACGAAGTTCATACTATCCCGTCTCCGATACTGCTGTTAAAGGTCGCATTTATCAGCCAACTATAAAAATTTATGGCAACAGAAGACAGAGGATTTGCATCGATGGATCCAGAAGAACAGCGAAAAATAGCTTCAAAAGGCGGACACAGCCAAGGAAAAGAGAATAATCCGGGCAATTTTGCTAATGATCCGAAAAAGGCACAAGAGGCAGGAAGAAAAGGAGGACAAGCACGAGGCCAAGACAATCAAGATAGTGATAGTAGCGATATGGACCAGTAAAAGACCGATAATGCAGACTGTACGAGAATACTTAAGAAAAATTCCGTTAAGACGGAATTTTTCTTGTGGAGTTTTTAAAAAAAGGTACAATAAATCACATGTCAGGACACAATAAATGGACACAAATTAAGCGCCAAAAAGCAAAGACTGATGGGCAAAAAAGCAAAGTATTCAGTAAATTTGCCAAACTCATCACACAAGAAGCTAAACGGGCAAAAGGAAACGTGAATGATCCTTCATTAAGAACAGCTATTGAAAAAGCCAAGTCTTTCAACATGCCAAACGACAATATCGACCGGGCAGTAAAAAAAGCAACCGAAAGCAGTACAGCCGCTCTTGAGGCAATTACGTACGAAGCTTATGGACCAGGCGGATGCGCCCTTATCATTGAGGCTCTCACCGAAAACAAAAATAAAGCCGCTCAAGAAATTAAGCATATTCTTTCAAATCATAGTCTTAGTCTTGCAGCTATGGGTTCAGCCACTTGGGCTTTCAAAAAAACCGCTGGCACATGGGAGGCTCAGACAACCATTCCCCTTTCGCCAGAAGACTCAGAAGTAATGGCAACAATCATTGAAGAATTGGAAGAAAACGATGAAGTTCAGGAAGTATTTACCAACGCTGAATAAACTCCAATGATCATCCTCGCTATCGACCCTGGGTATGAACGCTTGGGCATCGCTGTGCTTGAGCGGAATGAAAAAACTAAAAAAGATCAGCTTCTTTTTTCAGAATGTTTTAAAACTCTTTCATCGAGTATTTTTTCTGAACGCTTGCGACTAATCGGTGAAGAAATCGATCTAGTTATTAAAAAATACAAGCCGACAATCCTCAGCATTGAAAAACTTTTTTTCACTTCAAACCAAAAGACAGCTATGGGTGTAGCTGAAGCACGTGGCGTAGTCATCTATGAAGCCACACGTAATGGAATGATCGTTTGTGAATATACACCTCTTCAAATAAAAATAGCCACTACAGGCTATGGGAGGAGCGATAAAAAACAGATCATTTCCATGATCCCAAAACTCATCGCTATTACTAAGGAAATTAAACACGACGACGAATTTGACGCTATTGCTGCAGGCATTACCTGCTTAGCTTCTTACCGGCCTTAAATCTCTTCATTAGGAAAGAATATCCTTTTTCTTTGCTTCATATTCTTCTTTTGTTATCTCTCCTTTTGCATATCTTTCGTTTAATACATCAAGTGCTCCGCTGCTGTTGCTGCTGCGCCATCGATTATTCCCCCAACGATATCCCCTATCCCATCTGCTGTTCCATCGCCCTCCCCAAAGTATTGATCTGATAATTCCAATAATGACCGCGACTATAATAATCCAGATGATAACGGAGAGGATTCCCCCGAACGGGCTCCAACCAAACATATTTCCATAGTAGCCGTAATACATAGGTTTAATAAATTAGTGATAATTATTCAGTCTACTTCTCTATTTATAGTACTCCGGCCTCAATCACCGTCAAGAACATCAATAGTGTGACTTGCCAAGAAAATTGATATTTGGTTTAATAGGGGGCATTAGAGGTT
>JARIHA010000057.1 GCA_029288475.1 Candidatus Tayloriibacteriota bacterium
ATACAAGACTGGTACGCACACATACGTAGGTTCAATTAATTTACCAACGCCTTGTGATGTACTTGCAAATACAGTAATCAACAACCCAGCAACTCCAAAGAACTTCACTATTGCCTTTACTACAAGCGTACCGGCTCAGTCAGCTGGAGCATGTGCACAGGTGATTACTTCAAGACAGTTCAAATTGAGTTTCACCGGTCCTCAAGATGCCGTGGTCAATGCTACGCTCAATGGCACTCCTTTGATCATGAATGTCTTTGAACTCAAGCCGACTGATGATATCAATGCGGATTTCTTTATTAAAGGCTAAAGAATTAACTACACTGCAGTATGTCTGAAATTAGAGTAATTAAAGCGGACGGAGAAAAGGAATTTTTCAGCGGTGATAAGCTTTCAGAATCTCTCAGAAGATCTGGCGCAGGAGATGAACTAGTAAAAGGTATTGTTAGTCATGTAGAGCGGGAACTTATCAATGACATAAGTACTAGCGATATCTATCGTCACGCTTTTTCTCTGCTTGCAAATGCCAAAAAACCAATTGCCGCCAGATATTCTTTGCGACGAGCCCTTGTGGGTTTTGGGCCAACAGGATTTCCTTTTGAGGAATATGTCGCTGAGATCTTCAAGGCTCAAGGTTACCAGACACTCAATGATCAGATCGTTAAGGGAGGGTGTGTAGATCACGAAGTGGATGTGGTAGCGTGGAACGATAATGAACTCGTCATGTCGGAAGTAAAATTTCACAATGAACAAGGTCTGAAGTCTGATCTGAAGGTTGCTTTATACGTAAAAGCTAGAGTTGATGATCTAAAACGTAATACATTCTTTTATGGCGATAAACAAAGGAAGCTTGATGACGCTTTGCTGATCACCAATACGAAGTTCTCAGAACAGGCTATTAAATATGGCGCATGTATGGGCCTAAAAATGATTGGCTGGAACTACCCAGAGAAGAACAATCTGCAGGATTTGATCGAAGGGTTCAAACTTCACCCAGTAAGCTGTCTTACCAGCCTTAATAATTCAGAAAAACAAAGTCTCTTTGGTAAAAAAATTGTTCTTTGTAAATCGCTCAAAGATGATCCTTCCATTTTAGAATCATTGGGATTAAGCGAACAAAAAATTAGAGAGGTCAAGGAAGAGATAGAAAACCTTGTGATATAATTTTCACATGTCGCAGTACTATAGCGCAAAGCGCACAAAGAATATCTTTGACCCGAATGCGTCGGTGCCATTTAAACTTTCCCGTTCGAAGATCGATCTGTTTATTGAATGTCCACGATGTTTCTATTTTGATCGTCGTTTGGGAGTAGGACGTCCACCTGGTTTTCCATTCAACTTAAATAGTGCAGTTGACCATTTACTTAAGAAAGAATTTGATATCCATCGTGCTGAAGAAACAGCGCATCCACTGATGAAGCAATACGGTATTGATGCAGTGCCTTTTCAGCATAAGGATCTTAATACTTGGAGAGAAAACTTTGTAGGAATCCAACACCTTCATGGTCCAACAAACCTTCTTATCACCGGAGCAGTTGATGATGTGTGGGTAAATAAAAAAAGTGAACTGATTGTGGTTGACTACAAAGCTACAAGTAAAGAAACCGCCGTAAACCTTGATGCTGAATGGCAAGATGGATACAAGCGACAAATGGAGATCTATCAGTGGCTATTGCGTCAGATTGGGTTCACGGTATCCAAAACCGGCTATTTTGTATATGCTAATGGAATTAGAGACAAAAAGGCCTTTGATGCGAAGCTTGAGTTTGATATTTCGATCATTCCTTACACGGGCAATGACGATTGGATACCCCGAACGCTTGAGAATGCTAAGAAATGCCTTATGGATGAACGCATTCCAGAACAATCAAAAGATTGCGACTACTGCGATTATGTCTCTGCTCTTTTTAGTACGATAAAGCTCCGAGGCACGTCTAAGAAAGCAAAAGCAGTGCAGGCAGTGGAAAAAGAGAAAGAAGGCACCCTTTTTTAGTTATTATTCGTATAATTACATCATATGAACCGAGACGAACTTTTTACCCATTTAGAGAACGAAACAAAAGTCCTTCAAAATTCTCTGATCAAAGAAGCTTTTAGAGATATTGATCGGGCTGATTTTCTTGATGAAGATTATGTGCCCGAAGCTTACGAAGACTATGCGGTACCGATAGGATTTGGACAAAAAATAGGCAAGCCCACCGTTACGGCATTTATGCTCGAATTACTCGGAACAGAAAGAGGCGATCAGGTTCTTACTATTGGCTCAGGGTCTGGCTGGTCAACAGCATTGCTGGCCCATATGGTTGGATCTGAAGGGCAGGTGGTAGCGACCGAGATCGTACCTGAGCTAGTAATAAAGACTGAAGAAAACATAGAAAAATACGATTTCCTCAATGTGCAGGTTATTCAGGCTACTAAAAACGAAATTGGGCTTTTTCAAGATGTCCAATACGACCGTATTTTGGTAAACGCAGCAACCGACGCAATACCAGAAGAGCTGATCGCTCAGCTTAAAGTAGGAGGTATTCTTGTTATCCCTATCAATGATTCTTTGTTTCAAGTAAGAAAGATTGCGGAGACAGAAGAAATAAGTGAAGGGGATGAAGAAAATGAGGATACCAGAGAAGAACAGATCGAAGTCAATGAATATCCGGGGTTTTCATTTGATCCACTTGATCTTTCATCATCACAATAATTATTATCAGCCCAGAAATCATGGAAAAGACGGAACGACTGGAAAAGATCAAAGAAGAAGTGTTGAATCTCAGAGAATCACCTCTTTATGCTGAGAGAATAAAAAATAAGGTTCACCCAGTTATCGGCGAAGGAGATTATGATGCAGATATCCTGTTTGTTGGAGAAGCTCCAGGAAGAAATGAGGCGAAAACAGGCAGGCCGTTTTGTGGAGCAGCGGGAAAAATCCTTGATGAGCTTTTAGCAAACGCAGGAATACCTCGTGATCATATCTATATTACAAATATCGTAAAAGACCGCCCTCCTTTCAACCGCGATCCATTGCCGGAAGAGATTGCAGTATATGGTCCCTTTCTTGATAGGCAGATCGATATCATCCAGCCAAAGGTCATTGCTACTCTTGGGCGCTATGCGATGCAGTACATTATGAAAAAGTTTAACAAGGAATCAGAAATAGTGCCTATTGGCCAGGCTCATGGGAAAGCATATGAAGCTCAAGCCAGTTATGGACCGATAACCATTGTAAGCCTTTATCATCCTGCCGTTGCAGTTTATAATGTACATACGAAGGAAACCTTGAAGGAAGATTTTAATCGTTTAAGCAAATACTATGAACGAGACAGAAAATAAAATGACTCAGCTGGGCGGCATAAAAACTGAATGGGACTTGAGCGTCTTTTATCATTCTGACTCAGACCCAAAGATTGAAGAAGATGTAAAGAAGGCAGAGAAACTTTGCGCAGCTTTTGCTGAGAAATATCGCAGCAAGACAGAATATATAACCAATGCTAAAGCGCTTTTCTCAGCATTGCAAGAATATGAGAAACTTATTGAATTGATCCAGTCTTCGGCTCCGCTTGTTTATTTCCACCTTTCTCAGTCTATTCATAGCCAAGATCCAAAGATCCAGGCGCAGATAAATTTACTATCTGAGCGTTACGCAAAACTACAGAACACGATCATTTTTTTTGAACTTAATTTGGGGAAAATTTCTACTGAACTTCAAAAAAGCATACTTGCCGACGCTACCTTTGCGCACTTTTATTATTTTCTTAAGATCATTTTCGATCAAAGCAAGCACAATTTAACTGAAGATGAGGAGAAGATCATGAACGTGAAATCTTTGCCAAGCCACTCGCTTTGGCTTGATGGTATGGAAAAATTGCTAAATAAGCAGATGGTTAAGGATGGAAAGAAGGAAATACCTATTTCTGAGGCTATGAATCTGGTCTCAAATTTGCCTACAAAAGAGCGCAGAAAACTACATGATTCGATTCTTGAATCACTTAAAAGTGTGGCTGATTTTAGCGAAAGCGAGCTCAATGCAGTGATTATTGATAAAAAAATAAACGACGAATTACGAAAATTTGAGCATCCCTATAGTGCTACCATCATGCACTATCAGAACGATGAGAAATCAATAATCGCAATGACTGAAACTGTTACCCAGCGCTTCGAACTCAGTCATCGTTTTTATAAACTTAAGGCGAAGATTCTTTCTTTGCCAAAATTGCGTTATGCAGACAGGGCTGCAGCAGTAGGTAAAACAAACAAGAAGATTCCGTTTGAAGAAACCATTGAAACTATTCAGAAAGTCTTTGGCTCGCTTGGGGCACAGTACGAAGAAATTTTTACCCGTTTTTTAAAAAACGGCCAAGTGGACGTATACCCAAGGACAGGAAAGACAAGCGGTGCTTTTTGTTTGTCTGTTCCAGAACAACCAACATTCGTTCTTCTTAATCAAGTGGATAATTTTAATTCACTTATGACCTTTGCCCACGAAATGGGTCACGGTATTCACTCCGAGCTGAGTAAACGTCAACCGATTTTATATCAAAATTATACTACTTCAATCGCAGAAGTTGCCAGTACTCTTTTTGAAAACTTTGTATTTGATCATATTTACCAAACTCTTCCTAAAGAAGAACAAATTGTGGCTCTTCACGATAAACTTCAGGACTCAATACAGACCATATTTCGCCAGATTGCATGCTTTAACTTCGAGATTGAGCTTCACCAGAGAATCCGAAAGGAGGGGAATCTTCCAAAGGAGGAGATAGCAAAGCTTATGAATAAGCATATGCAGGCTTATCTTGGGCCATTATTCACTCTTAGTGATAATGATGGGTATTTCTTTGTGAGCTGGAGACATATTCGTCATTTCTTTTATGTTTATAGCTACGCTTATGGCTCATTGGTCAGCAGAGCTCTGTTTGCGCGATATAAAAAGGATAATGGCTATATGAAGAAGATAGAACAGTTTCTTTCTGCAGGAGGCAGCAAGAGCCCGGAGGATATCTTTAAAGGTATTGGCATTGATACGAGCAAGCCAGATTTTTTTATTGATGGATTAAAGAGTATTGAGCAAGAGCTGACTATTCTGGAAAATTTACTAAAAGAAAAGAAATAGGATGAAAGAAAAAAACTCTAAACTAAAAATTCAACAAACGAGTTTTAAGAAACTAGATTTTTTATTCATGGGGTTACTATTTTTTTGTATTGGTTTTGTTTTAAATATCGCAGTAATTAGACCTAATCCTACCTCTGCAAGTGTCTGTTTGAGGCAAAGTGGTGTGTATACCCACATCAATCCGCTTCTTCTTTGTGACAGCCCTGAAGCAAAAGGAGTATCGCAATATACTTCATTGCAGAAAAAGATAGGTGATTTGATCAAAAATGATGTTTCGGCAAATCTTGTTCAGACAGTTTCAGTTTACTTTCGCAATCTCAATAAGGGAGAATGGGTAGGAATCAATGAAAATGATCAATATTCCCCGGCAAGCCTTCTGAAAGTGCCGATCATGATCAGCTACTATAAACTTGCTGAATCAGACCCTTCAATACTTAATAAAATTGATGTTTACGATGGATCATTTAATGAAAATGCAAATGAAACCTTTGTTTCTCCTTATGATATTAAACCCGGAGCTTATAAGGTGGACGATCTTATAAAAGCGATGATTGTAAATTCAGACAACAACGCCTTGACCATATTATCTAATAATATTGATGAACGGTCTGTCACTGAAATATTTACTGACCTGGGATTGCCGGTTGAGGGAAAGACTATCGACTTTATGTCAGCAAAATCTTATTCACAGTTTTTTAGAATATTATACAATTCAACCTATCTAGATCAGGCATTTTCAGAAAAAGCACTCGCTCTTCTTTCTGGGCCAGATTTTCCTCAAGGTCTTCGTGCCGGTGTACCAGATTCTGTTACCATAGCCCAAAAATTTGGTGAACGGACGGTAAAAAATCAAGACGGGACAATCAGCTGGCGCGAATTACATAATTGCGGAATTATTTATTATCCAGAAAAACCCTACCTTCTTTGCGTAATGACAAAGGGCACTGATTATCAAAATCTAGCTACGGTTATTCAAGGAATAAGCAAGCTTACCTACGACAACGCCGCGAATTTATAGGGGAAGGTTTTTCCAGTTTTAAAAAAAGTGGTATAGTACATCACATGAAATCAAGCGAAATACGATCACGATTCCTTAATTTCTTTAAGGAAAGAGGCCATGCAATAATCCCTTCTGCTTCATTGGTGCCGGAAAACGATCCTTCTGTGCTTTTTAATACTGCCGGTATGCAACCTCTTGTGCCGTATTTATTGGGAGAAAAGCACCCAAACGGTACTCGTTTGGTAGATATTCAGAAGTGCGTCCGTACTGTAGATATTGAGGAAATAGGCGACAATACTCATGCTTCCTTTTTTGAAATGCTCGGAAACTGGTCATTAGGTGATTATTTTAAAAAAGAGGCAATCGAGTGGAGCTACGAATTGCTTACTTCAAAGGAAAAAGGATTTGGCCTTGATCCTCGCTTTCTTTATGTGACCGTATTTGAAGGAAATGAAAATGCCCCAAGAGATGAAGAGTCCTACAAAATTTGGAATGATATTTTTATAAAAAACGGTATTTCTGGAGAGCGAATATACTTTATGCCTGCAAAATCCAACTGGTGGAGTGCGGGAGAAAATGGACCCTCTGGGCCTGATACTGAAATGTTTTACAATGTCACTGGCAAAGACATAGGAGGAATGAGCAAGGAACAGTATTTACTTGCAGATGAAAAACAGCAGGTAGTAGAGATCTGGAATGACGTATTCATGCAATACATGAGTAAAAATGGCAAAGTGGAAGGAAAACTACCAAGACATAATGTGGATACTGGTTCAGGTCTAGAGCGAGTCACTATGGTGGTGCAGGGAAAAGACAATATTTATGCTACCGATCTTTTTCAGCCAATCATGGATAAGATAGATGAATTTACTGTTTCAGATGACAAAAGAGCAAGAAGAATCGTAGCAGATCATGTGCGAACTGCTGTTTTTATGATCTCTGATGGTGTTTTACCATCAAATACTGACCGTGGGTATATTCTTCGTCGGTTAATCAGAAGGGCAGTACGTTTTGCAGATGTTTTAAACATGAAACACGGCTCACTTTTCCAAATTGCAGATACAGTGATAGACAATTTTAAAGAAACATATCCCAATTTGGCAGAAAAGAGGGAACAGATAAAAACCGCCATCGATGTGGAAGAACATAAATTTCGCAAGACACTTAAAGATGGTCTGCGAGAATTTGAGAAAATTGCCGCTGCATCCAAATCAATTTCTGGACAAGAAGCATTTCTTCTTTTTTCTAGCTACGGATTTCCTATTGAAATTACCCAGGAGCTTGCGAAAGAACGTGGTATCTCTGTAGACACAGCCTCATTTGACGAGGAATTTAAGAGACATCAGGAGCTTTCAAGAAGTGGTGCGGAGAAAAAATTCAAAGGCGGTTTAGCTGATACAAGTGAAATGTCGTTGAAATATCATACTGCGACTCATCTTTTGAATGCTGCATTGCGACAGGTGCTTGGTAATCATGTTATGCAAAAAGGCTCTAATATCACTCCTGAAAGACTTCGTTTTGACTTTAATCATCCGGCCAAGATGACCGATGATGAAAAGAAACGGGTAGAAGAGATTGTAAATGAGAAAATTCAAGAAGCTTTACCGGTAACTTTTGTAGAAATGAAAGCCGATGAAGCAAGAAAAGGCGGAGCCATCGGGGTATTTGATGAAAAATACGGTGAAACAGTGAAAGTCTACAGAATTGGAAATCCCGACAAAACTTTTTTTAGCCAAGAATTTTGCGGAGGGCCGCATGTAAAAAATACTTCTGAGCTTGGAAGATTTAAGATCCAAAAAGAGGAAGCAGTTTCTGCAGGTATACGCCGAATAAAAGCAGTGCTCGAATAAAAAAGTCTTTACCTTTTGTTTAGTATTTTTTTTGTTATAATTGAGAGAACATGAGCTTCTTCTCATCAACAAAAAAAACAAAAGACGAAATTGCTCTGATTATTGATATCGGAAGCGATACAGTTACCGGCTCACTCACCTTATTTTCTGCTGGCAAAGTTCCACATATCTTTTTTTCACACGAAGAAAAACTGGCTTTGCGAGAAGAACAGGAGATCAAAAGACTGATTGATCTCATTACTAAAGCCCTGGAAACAACCTTAGTCACTGTCCAGCACGTTAAAAACATTAAAATAAGGAAGATCTATTGTTTTTTTTCTTCCCCTTGGCACGTTTCTCAAACTAGGATTGTAAAAAGTATAAAA
>JARIHA010000061.1 GCA_029288475.1 Candidatus Tayloriibacteriota bacterium
ATCTTGTCCTCCACCATGTGGTGCAGTTTAAGGATGTACATGTATCCCACGGCGATCTCCTGATCGAAGGCTTCTCCGGTTCGTCCGTCGAAGAGCTTCATCTTTCCACTTTCCTGGAATCCTGCCTTCTTGAGCTCTACCTTGATCTCAGCATCTGTTGCTCCCACGAATGGAGGCACGATTGCCTGATAATTCAAAGAGTTTGCAGCAAGTCCCAAGTGCAATTCGAGAATCTGTCCGAGGTTCATACGTGAAGGCACTCCGAGAGGTGTGAGGATCACGTCCACTGGTCGGCCGTCTGCCATATAAGGCATATCTTCTTCCGGAAGGATCTTTGAAATAACTCCCTTGTTTCCGTGTCTTCCTGCGAGCTTGTCTCCTACAGACACCGCTCGAAGCTGAGCGATCTCAATATGGATTCGCTTAATGATTCCTGACTCGAGCTTGTCTCCCTTTTCTCGTGAAAAGACTTTGACATTAATAACTCGCCCTCGCTTTCCTCCTTCAACTCGTTTAGAAGTATCCTTTACGTCTCGAGCCTTTTCTCCGAACAATGATCGAAGCAATCGCTCTTCAGGCGTTAGCTGTGTCTCGCCCTTTGGGGTAATTTTACCGACGAGAATGTCTCCTGCTCGAACTTCCGCACCGACTCGCACTACTCCCTCCTCATCAAGATTCTTGAGTTTTGCTTCGCCGACGTTTGGAATGTCTGGGGTCGTAACCTCGGGACCGAGCTTAGTATCTCGCACGTTTACCACGAACTCTTCGAGGTGGATAGAAGTAAACTTGCTGTCCTTGACCAATCGTTCAGAAAGAATGATCGCGTCTTCGTAGTTTGATCCAGACCATGACATAAACGCTACGAGCATGTTTTGTCCGAGTGCAATCTGTCCGTTGTCTGAAGAAGAAGTATCAGCAAGTACGTCGCCTCGCTTTACCTTCTGGTTCATTTCGATAATTGGTCGCTGATGGAAAGCGGTGAAACCGTTTGTTCGTGAGAACGCAACGAGCTTGTATTCTCTTTCCTTTCCTTTCGCATTCTTAAGTACAATTTTTTGTGAGTCTACATATGAAATGACTCCGTCCTCATCTGCAATGATAAGTCGTCCTGTGTCTCGAGCGGCTGTCTCTTCAATACCTGTAGCTACCAATGGTGCTTCTGGAATAAGACAAGGCACTGCCTGCTTCTGCATGTTTGATCCCATGAGTGCTCGGTTGGCATCGTCGTGATTCAAGAATGGAATCATCGAAGTAGCAATTGAGAAAGCCTGGTTTGTCGCAACGTCAATAAGGTCAACTTCGTTCTTTGGCACGAATCCTGGCTTTCCGTTGATTCGAACTTCTACCTGAGGCACGGTAATGTTTCCATCCTTGTCATAAGGAGTGGCTGCATGAGCGATCTTGAAGTTTTCTTCTTCGAGAGCGTTGGTGTAAGTGATTTCTTTTGTCACCTTTCCGTTCTTCACCTTTGCATAAGTTGCAAGTCGAAGAATAAGACCGATGTTCGGACCTTCTGGGGTGTGAATAGGACAAAGTCTTCCGTAGTGAGATGGATGCACGTCTCGAACTTCGAAACCTGCTCGCTCTCGAGTAAGACCTCCGGGACCAAGGGCAGAAAGAGTTCTTAAGTGCTCAAGCTCCTGAAGCACGTTTTCCTGTGCCATGAACTGTGAAAGCTGATTAGTCGTAAAAAATTCTTTCAATCGAGCCTGGAGAGGCTTTGGTGAAATAAACTGAAGAGGCTGAGTGATATCAGGCTCTACCGTAGACATTCGATCCTGAATGTTTCGCTTGATCTGTGACATACCTACGCGGATCTTCTGCTGGAGAAGTTCTCCCACATATCGTACTCGTCGTGATCCTAAGTGATCGATGTCGTCGGCTACTGCGTTTTGAGTATTGTTGAGGCTGATGATGTGATTGATGATTGTTGCCACATCGTCAAGATTGAGCGTTCGTCGCTCCATTTCCTTCTCTTCCTGATTCTTATTGAATCGTCGGTTAAATCGGATTCGTCCTACCTTTGAAAGGTCATATCGTTCAGGGCTAAAAATAGAACCGATGAATTCCTTTGCATTGTCCACTGTACCGATTTCTCCATCGCGAAGTCGCTTATGGATTTCCATGTATGCTTCATCGAGAGATTTTGCATGGTCTTTTGCAAGAGTAGCTGCAATGTGCTCCTTTGCATGAGGAACGTCTTTGAAAAGTTCCTGAATCTGAGCGTCTGTGACCGCGCCAAGAATACGCAAGAGAGAGGTTGCGCCAAACTTTCGCTTTCGGTCAATACGAATATAAAGAGAACCATCAGTATCGGTCTCGATTTCAATCCATGCACCTCGTGCAGGAATGATCTTTGCTCCGAAATACTTTCGTCCCTTCAATTCTTGTTCAGTAAAGAAGATTCCGAATGATCGCGCAAGCTGCGGCACGATAACTCGCTCGATACCGCTCACGATAAAAGTACCGTGATTGGTCATCAGCGGAAAATCAGCCATAAAAATTTCCTGCTCTTTTGAAGTTCCAAGAGCCTTGTTCTTCAAACGAATCGTTGCCTTGAGCGGCGCTTCGTAAGAAAGCTTGTTATCCTTTGCATAAAATTCATCGTACTTCGGCTCGGCAAGCTTGAAGCCAGTAAAGTCGAGTTCGAACTTCTTTCCAGAGTAATCCTTAATTGATGAAAATTCCTGAAAGATTTCAGTCAATCCTTTCTCTACGAGCCACTTGAAGGAGTTGGTCTGTGACTCCACCAAAGATGGAACTTCGATCAACGGTTCCGTATAGCGGGCAAAAGTCTTCTTTGGCCACTTCCCCACAGGACCGCGATTTCTTACTTCATTTGTATCTGAAAGCATGGGCTTTTATATGTTATTAATAAAAAATTCTGCTAAAACACGCTCAAACTGACAAAAAAAGTGAATAGGACTCTCTCTTTCCTGTCCACCCCCTCTCTACCTAAAGACAAAACGCCTAAAAAGGAACAAACGGAAAAGGAACCTCATCAATAAGGCTTCTTTCTGTTTTCCAGATTATCGCTGATTTGTATGCAAGATGGGCTTAAATGATTAACCTTTCTTAAAACCCCTCAAAGCTCTTCCGTAACTCATTCTTGCTTTGTTAAAAACAGTATAGTATATCAAAACTAGTTTGTCAATTCCGTCACATGCTCATCAAGCTTATCCCCATATACCCCCTTTAATAGAGCCAGATCTTTATTGCTTTGTAGCAACAAATTGATGTTTTTATCCTCTAAAGCCTTTAGAAGCTCCTCTCCTTTTTCATCACCAACCTCTTCGCTGTAGAGTTTTTTAAATGTAGAAAAATCCTTGATGAAACAATTTCCTCCTGCTCCTCTGCCAGCCTGATTTCCCGTACCGCTCTTATGCACTGGATTTAAATGGCTTTTTCCAATACGAGAATCATGGCTCAATGCTTCTGCAATCACTTGCCAATTGCAGCCCATCTTTTCTGCGAGATCATAAAGCATATTCATATATACAACTTTAGTGTAGAGAAAACAATTTCCGGCATACTTTACCAACTCCGCATCCCGAGAACTGCAGATGATCGAATAGGTAGCCTTCGGCAAAATCGCCAGCACGCGTTCCGCTCTTTTTTTAAATTCTTCATTTTGTACAGGAATGCCAATGATATTTCTTTCAGGATGAGCCGCATCGTATTCGGCAGTCAATTCTCGCAAGAATTCAGGTGAATGCATGATAAACAAATCGGGATATGCCAACTGAAGTGATTCAACAGTACCGGGTAGAATAGTAGACTTGATAATTACTGTACTTCCTTTTCCAACACATTTTAATGCATCTCTCACCATACTGTCATCAAAACCTTTTTCCGTGGTAGGAGTCGGCACTGCAATAAAAACAATATCGCATTTTGCAATCTCTTCTTTATTATGTAAAAAAGCCGGTTCTTTCGAATACCGGACAATAGCAAATCCCCTCCTTTCAAAATCGAGAGCGTAATTCTTCCCTATGTATCCTTGCCCAATAAAGCCAATAAGGAGGTCGTCTGTTTTCATGAAGATAGTTTATCTTTTTTGGTCGGCATCCGCTAGAGCCAGAGGGTGCTCAGGCAAACCAGCAAGGTAAAGCTTTTGTACGTCACTGGTAAGAAGCGTTTGAGAAAATAGTGCAGAATCATCAAAAAAACCTCCTGCATAAACCGAACCCGCATCGCCCCCAATAACAAATCTTCCTCCTCCAGCGGTATTGGTTCCAATTGCAAGCGAAGGATTGTTCATGACCATGGTCCCATTTATGTATAGTGCAATTGCGACATTACTATTGGTATTCTTTTTTACTGAAAAAGCAAAGTGTGCCCACTGACCGTTTTTTACATTTACATTAGTAATGGTTGATACGCCGTCAATTTGAGTGTCGACTCCAACAATATTATTACCTGCATCAAAAATTGCACGAAGTACAGCGCCGTTATCTCCAATCAGACCGTTAGAGGTATTTGCTATCAAAAGACACGATCTGGTGGCTGCGTCTGAACAATTAACAGGTTTATACCAAGTACTATAAGTAAAACTAAGTCCTCTTATTGCATTTGCAATATCAGCCGATGCTCCATCAAACCATCTGAAAGGATTTGTCGCACCTGAAGGAGTTACCTCAAGATTGTTACCCCTTTTATATAAACTTGTATCAGTTGGGAAAGAGGCCGATGAACCTAAACAGATAGGTTTAGAACCAGTACAACTACCACCACTACCATATCCGCTATTATAGATGGTATCAAGATTAGAACCATTCGCCCCATCAAAATCAAAGTAAACAACTGCATTCGAGAAAAGAGAAGTATGGACGTTTGCAGAAAAAGTCTCTCCTGCACCGACAGAGGCTTGGTCACGCACTCCAACCACTGAAGCAAGAACGATAGAAGATAGAAGTCCTATAATTGAGATAGTAACGAGAAGTTCGACGAGCGTAAATCCTCGTGAATAAAAACCCGAGTTTTTTGACATCCTTAAATACTATAACAAATGCCCCTTCTCATCAAGGGATTATTCTTGCTATTTCTTCTCTCCCTTTCTCCATTCATCTATCTTTGCATGGTCACCCGAAAGAAGAATCTTTGGTACTCGATGTTTTTTGCCCTTATGAATAAAGACTTCTGGGCGTGTATAGACATCATGACTTGATGCTCGTGATTCTTCCACTGAGCTAAAGTTGCCGAGCACGCCTTCGATCTGGCGGGACATCGTATCCATAATGATCATGGCTCCCAACTCGCCTCCAGTTATCACGTAAGGACCGATTGAGATCTCTTCCGCTTTGAAAATTTTCTTTACGCGCGCGTCGACACCTTCATAGCGACCACAAATAATGATCACGTGATCAAATTTTTCAGTGGTCTGTTTTGCATATTCATTGGTGAACTGTTTGCCGCCCGGAGAAAGAAAGATGATCTTTACCTTCTTGCCTTTTACTTTAGCAAGCGCCTTCTCGATGGCCTTGACCATCGGTTCAGCCTGCATCACCATTCCAGGACCACCGCCGTACGGCTTATCATCTACTCTTTTATAAGGCTTGTCTGGCTGTTTGCTTCCATCGGCTTTCCGCTTCGCCACTTTTACAAAGTCACGGGGATTATAAAAAGAGATTTTTATGAGCTTGTCTTTTTGGGCACGGGCAATGATTGACTCGTTAATATATGAGCTTAGGGACTCTGGAAACAGGGTTATGATATGGAAATTCATAAAGGTAGTTCATCTATAATTATACAATTTATCAATTCTGTCAAACTGTCGCTATCGCCTCCATCAAAAGCAAAAGCGCCGCGTAAGCGGCGCTTTTGCACTGTTGATCCAACCAAGAGTTGGGTTAGATCTTCAAATCTTCCATAGCCTCATCTACTGTCTTTGAAGCTCTCTCTGGTCGAACTCCGCCGTCTGGCTCGTTAATCTTGAGATTAACTCGGGCATTGTTCTTCATGCCAACCACTCGGAGAAGCGTCCTGATTGCCTTTGCTGTGTTACCCATTCGACCAATGATCTTTCCCATATCAGCGGTATTTACTGCCAAGGTGAGAAGAACTCCCATCTCGTCTACCGTTCGATTGATCTTTACGTCGTTTGGATTATCAACCAAAGCCTTAACTACATATTCTAAAAATTGTGCGTCCTGTTCCTGCATTGTATTCTGAAACGTTTTTGTAATGACCCAACCCGCGATCATGCGCCGCTTGCGCACAAGAGCTGAATCAACAGTATTTCGACCATTCATTATTAACTTACTGCTCCTTCTATTTTACTACAGCAAAAAAAGGGGGTCAATTTGCCCTGTGACTAACTATGAATACTGAGCCTGGCAAGAAAAAAACCCCGAGAGCGGGGTTTTTATCATTATGCCTTTGGAGTTTCCTTTGCCTCGGGAGCTTTCTCCTCTTTAGGAGCATCAGCTGGCTTTGCGGCATCAGCAGGAGCTTCTTCTTTCTTAGGAGGACTCTTGCGTGGGAGAACGTTGATCTTCTTTCCCGTAATGATCTTCTTTTCTATTAAAAAGTTGTGAACGGTTGGAGTAGCCTTTGCACCCTGTGAAAGCCAGTACTTCACCTTTTCTACGTCAATATGATTGTCGAACTCGTTTCGAAAATCATGGTGTCCAAGCACTTCCAAATACTTTCCGCTCTTTGTTGAGTTTTTTGAGTCGGTTAGGACAAATCGGAATGAAGGATTATTCTTTCTTCCCACTCGCTGTAATCGAATTTTTAGCATAAATCACATACTAACAGAAGCAAGTAAATAGGTCAACAAGCAATAATATCAATATTCTGATATAGTAAATCCGATGAAAAAGGAGCATTCCTCAAATAATGAGCAAAAAAGCCATAAAAACCCCAAGATACTTGAGGGTTCTATTGTCCTTACCTCTAAAGGCGTTGGCTATGTGGAAATAGAGGGTCAGGAAGAAGAGATAGAGATACAGCCGGAGCGCGTCCATACGGCGCTTCATGGCGATGAGGTAAAGATCAAGCTGGTAAAAGGTACGGGCAACGCCAACCGTTCTAAGCGTGTCCAGGGAGAAGTCACTGAAATTGTAAAAAGAGCCAAGACCGAATTCGTAGGAACGATCGAGAAAGAACAAGGCCGTTATTTCCTCATCCCAGATGACCGAAAAATGTATAAGGATATTGCGCTACCCGAGCTCAAAAATCCCGTAGAAAACGGCACCAAGGCATTTGTGAAGATGACGCGCTGGGAGGAAGGAAAAAACCCTGAGGGAACGGTCATCAAGATCATCGGAAAAAAAGGCGTGCATGAAGTGGAAATGGAATCAATCGTTCTTGAGAAAGGTTTTGAAACCAGCTTCCCTGACGAAGTAGAGAAAGAAGCAGAACACATAGAGAAAACGGAAAAGCCTATTCCAGAAGCTGAAATAAAAACGCGTCGCGATTTTCGAGACACGCTCACCTTTACCATCGACCCTGTTGACGCGAAAGACTTTGACGATGCCATTTCTTTTAAAAAACTTGGCAAGGATGCCAAGGGAAACGAGCTCTACGAGATCGGCGTTCATATCGCGGACGTATCCCATTATGTACGGGAAAAAAGCCAGCTTGATAAGGAAGCGACCAAGCGAGGATGTTCTATTTATCTCGTTGATCGTACGGTACCCATGCTCCCTGAAGTCCTCTCAAACGATATCTGTAGCTTAAAGCCTGATGAAGATCGCCTGACTTTTTCAGCCGTATTTGAAATGGATATAAAGGGCCGCATCAGCAAGCGCTGGTTTGGAAAGACGATCATCCATTCTGCAAAACGATTTACCTATGAGACAGCGCAGGAAACCATCAATGCCAAAAGCGGACAATACTTTGATGAGCTCAATACGCTCAATATCATTGCTAAAAAGCTGGCAGGAGATAAATTTGCTGCAGGTGCAATCGACTTTGATAAGGACGAAGTAAAATTCGAACTCGATGCACAAGGAAGACCGCTACGTGTCTTTAGAAAAGAACGGTTAGAAACTCACAAACTAGTAGAAGACTACATGCTCTTGGCCAACCGAGAAGTAGCAGAATATATTTTCAAAGAGAATCAGGCAAAGAAGCTCCGCGAAGGTGCATTCATTTATCGCATTCATGATCTTCCAGATCCAGAGAAAGTTGCCGATCTTTCTATCTTCGTCAAAGCGCTCGGCTATGACCTTGAGGCTCACGATGGAAAAGTGACATCCCGCTCACTTCGAAAACTCTTGGGTGACATTGCCGGAAAACCTGAAGAAGAACTGATCAAGACAGCGACCATTCGTTCAATGGCCAAAGCGATTTATTCTACCAAAAACATTGGCCACTTTGGACTCGGTTTTAAATACTATACGCACTTCACTTCACCTATCCGTCGCTATCCCGATCTTCTCGTGCATCGCGTGCTTTTCAACTACCTAAAAAATATAAAAATGAGTGATACCGAAGGAGCACGATACGAATCGCTTGCCCTCCGCTCTACCAAGCGTGAGATCTTGGCAGCTGAAGCTGAACGCGCATCCATCAAATACAAACAAGTGGAATTTATGCAGAATAAAGTCGGTCAGACTTTCATGGGCACTATTACTGGAGTTACCGAATGGGGTATTTATGTTGAAGAGCAGGAAACAAAATGTGAAGGAATGATAAAGCTCCGCGACATCGGTGACGACTTTTATATTCTCGATCAGAAAAACTACGCCCTCGTAGGAGAAAAAACCAAGAAGCGATATGCCCTTGGCGACAAAATAAAGTTCAAGGTAATGAACGCCGACCTCGAGAAAAAAACGCTTGACTACGCATTTGCACAATAAGCTCTTCTAGAGTAAATTTTCTTTTTATTAATCGCTTCTTTTCCTAGCACTATTTCGCGACCTTCACTGCCTCTTCAAATTCAATAGAAAGGAGTTTTGATATTCCATCACCTCCCATAGTCACTCCGTAAATAACGCCAGCACGGGACATTGTCTCCCTATTATGCGTAATGAGAATAAGCTGAGAATATTTGGAAAGGTTCTCAATCATATCTCCATATTTTCGTGAATTTGCCTCATCAAGAGCAGCATCAGTTTCATCAAGGATAATGAACGGCGGCGGATTGACCTGAGACATGGCAAAAAGCAAAGCAATAGAGGTCAAGGCACGCTCTCCTCCAGAAAGCATCACCAAACCTTTTATTTTCTTATGCGGCAGACTAACTTGAATATCTATCCCTTCTGGCATCTCCTCATCTTCTTCAGGCTCATCGTTCTGCTCGTCGGACATATCCATATCTCCCATGTCATCATTCAAAAGATCAAGGTCTGACCTCTTTCGACGCTTCTCCTCCTTTACCAATGCCAATGCCGCAGTTCCTCCTCCAAACATCAATGAAAAATATTCCTGAAATTGCGTATTTATTTTATTGATACCCTCCTTAAATTCCACATCGAGCTTTTCTTTGAGCTCGGCAATAAGAAGCTTTAAGGAATCAGCGGACTTGAGTAAGTCCTCAATTTCTTTTGCCAAAAACACATCACGTTCTTCAGAGTCACGATACTCCTTCATGATCTCATCACTCGATCCTCCGCCAAATTCTTCCAAACGGATCTTTATTTTTTCTATGACTCGTCGGCGTTCGAGCTGGACGGCACGGACTTCCGTTACGATGGCGCCGGCCGCAATCAAAACACCCGCTTCATCTTTAACCTCAAATGCACCGTAATCAAGTGCCTCGCGCCCAATAAGCAGAGCAGCTTCAGTGTTCTCGCGTTTGAAGTCATCAGTCTCAAGATCAAGTCTATCTTCCAGAGCCTTAAGTGTAGAAAACTGTGCATTGATCTCGTTTTGCCGAGTCATAATTTTCAAGATTGCCTTTTCAGCCTCAAGACCCCCTTCCTTCTCTTTTTCAATTTCGCTTTTTATACGCAAATAATGGTTGTTGAGTTCGGTCTCCGAATGTTTTATTTCACTGACCCTTTTTTCTATTCCAGCTTTCTCTCCAGTCAAACGCTCAACTTCTTTCAAGAATTCATTCTTTTGTGTATCGTCTGTTTGGGTACGGTTACTTGCAATAAACTGAGAAAAAGTTTCCCGTATCTTCTTTACCACTTCTTTCACCTTATTCAAATCAGAAGCCGCCTCGCCTTCATCAAGCCAAGAATCAATAGTAGCCTTCAGCGATTGAACGTCGCGCAAATATACCGTCTTGTTCTCTTCCACAGCCGCAAGCTGATCAAGACGCTTGATACTGCGCTCAATACTAAAAATTTCTCCTTCAATGCGTCCAAGATCACGAGTAAGATTGTCGCGGTTTATACGCTCGCTTTTAATTCGATCCTCAAGCTGAAGAAGTTCGCTGCTTCGACTATTTTCTTGCTGAGCAAGAGAAAGTGCCTGACGAGCATTAGACAATTCTTTTTCCAATGCAATAAGTTCAGCGGAAGGCGCACGTTTCTCTATTTCAAGAAAAGACCGCTGATGCTTGAGATAGGTATCCTCGCGCTTGAAATATTCTTTGTAGAGCGTTCTCAATTCTTCCTTCATCGCTCTGGCCTTCTCCACTTTCTCCACCTGTTTTCGCAAGAATTTCAAATGCGGAGCGAGCTCTCGGCGCAATGACTCTACCTGTTTTATATTTTCTTCAGTCTTCTCAAGCTTTTTCTCAGACTCGTTTCTCTTGTATTGATAAATCTTGAGACCAAGTGCATCTTCGATCATCGAACGGCGATCACGAATATTTGCATTCAATATCTTGTCTGCTTCACCTTGAGAAATAATATGATGGCCGGTAGCACCAATATGAGAAGAGGCCAGAAGTTCTATGATGTCGCGCAATCGCACCTGACTGCCGTTGATGAAATACTCGTTTGAAGAATCGCGATGCACTGCGCGCTCAATGACCACTTCATCAAAATCAATGTCCATGATGCGGCGGGTATTGTCGAACACTACCTTCACCGAGGCACGGTTCATCTTGCTGACCTTATTGGAGCCGTTAAAAATGAGATCCTCGCCCTTTTTTCCTCGCATCGATTTTATTGACTGCTCACCAAGCACGAAACGAAAAGATTCCGCAACGTTTGATTTTCCAGAACCATTTGGACCGACAATAGAAGTAATAGGGGCTTTAAATTCAAGCTCGCTTTTTTTTGCAAACGACTTAAATCCCGAAATTTCGAGTGACTTCAAATACATGCATTACATAATATCATTTCTGGCTCAAATTTAAAAAGAAAAGGTGAATGAATCATTCACCTTTCTTTTTAGCTTATTACACCTCTTTAGTAAACCTTACCAGCTCTTCGCCTGTATTGCGGCAGTGGCCGCTTTTTGCTCTGCCTCCTGTTTTGACTTACCATCACCTTCGGCAACTTTTTCATCCCGCAAAAATACTCCTACGGTAAAATGCTTATCGTGGTCGGGGCCGTTTTCTTTAAGAACTTTATAAGAAGGAGTCACGCCGGCAAATTCCTGCGCCTTCTCTTGGAAATGACTCTTTGAGTCTACGAAGGAGCCGCTTGCGACTACCGTGTCGATCATATAAAGCACATTATCGTGCACAAACTTTTCCGTCACATCATAGCCTTGGTCAAGATAGATAGCCCCGATCAATGCTTCCATCGTATTTGCAAGAATGATCTGGCGAGCCTTGCCCTTGTCTTTGCTCTCACCATGAGAAAGAAGTAAGAACTGCTCCATACCGAGCTTTGAAGCCACTTCCGAGAGCGTTACTGCATTCACTAATGCGGATCGATAAGCAGTCAAATCTCCCTCATGCTTGGTAGGGTATTTTTTATACAAAAAAACGGTTGAAATGAGCTCGAGCACTGCATCTCCCAAAAACTCAAGTCGCTCGTTATGCTCAAGGTTGATGCCCTTATTTTCATTTAAATAGGAACGATGAATGAACGCCTGCTTAAGAAGACGTTTTTCTGTAAAGTTAATGCCTATATTTTTTTCGAACAGTGAGAAATCCATAAATGAATTGCGGTAATGAATGATTACGAGTTATTTCTTCTTCGGCGATGATTTTTTCTTTTCTTTTTTCTCTGGTTTTTCTTCACCTTCTGAGCTTGCTGTATTCGTTGTTTCGCTTGATGTTGCCTCTGGTGCAGCTTTAGGAGTCAACAGCATGGTAATTGCTTTAGTAACAATTGGCAAGATGTCGTTATAAAAATTGAGATCCAAAATTTCTGAGAGCTTAAACCATTTTGCATTGTCGAGTCCTCCTGACTTTGCAAGCTGAACTTCTACAAACGGAGATTCAGCCAAAAAATAGAGGACCTGCTTCTTGATCTTTCCTTTCTCAGGATCAGAGGCGATATATTCGTTTCTGCCTAGCTCTTCCAGTACGGTTACATCAAGATTGATTTCTTCCTTTATCACGCGCTTAACGCCCTCTGCGTCCTGCTCGCCTTCTTGGAAATGCCCCTTTGAAAGAGTCCAGTGTCCAAAGATGTCATGTACAAGAGCTAGATATACATCCGCACCATCCTTCGCGTAGACCACTGCTCCGCCGAGCTTCTCAATCGGCATATTCTTTGGATCAACATTCTTTTTCTTTGCACGAGAAACGCTGTCTTTGCCTGGCTCGCCAAGTTCTTTATATACAGAACCAAGCACTCCATTGACGAACTTTCCGCTGTTCTCGCCGCCGAACGTCTTTGCCAATTCAATCGCCTCGTTGATCGCCACTTTTGCCGGCACCTCTTCACGGTCAGCAAAAAGAAGCTCATAGAGCCCAAGTCGGAGAATATTTCGGTCAACAATAGAAATCTTATCAATAGGCCATTCTGGAGCAGCCTTCTCAATGATCTTGTCTAGATCGCTTCTTTTCTTGAGAATGTTTTCCGCGAGAGCGGTAAGAAACGAATAGTCGCTCATTCCGGCGGCAAATTCCTTTGCATTGCGCACAAGAATATCCTTGATCTCACTGTCCGGATGACTGCCAAAATCCCACTCAAAGAGTGACTGCATTACGACTGATCTTGAAAGGTGCCTATTTGCCATAATTGCTTATGTGAGTAATAAGTGACAATGAAAAACAATAAAACCCTGTACCCTAATGATACACTAGATCTACTTCTTTTCCTCGGATTTCTTTACTTCCTGTCCTCTGCCCAATGCCTTTACCTTTGCTTTCTGCTGCTTCTTTGCCATATTTGCATGAACATCGATCACTACACGGCCTCGGTATTTGCCACAATTTGTGCAAACATGATGACGTAAATGACTTGCTCCGCAATCTTTGCAGGTTGAAAGCCTCACTCCGGTAAGAGCGTGATGACTTCGGCGGTTTGCGGTATGTGCCCGCGTATGACGCATTCGTACTACCATAATGTCAATGAGTATACAGGAATGCGTTTTTTTTGCAATGCCCAGTCGGGCTTTGGGCGTTTAGGTACTTTTGCTCAACATTTACCCTGGAAAATAGGAAAAGAAAAACCGCGGCAAGCCTCTGCTTGCAACGGCATTTTGAACTATCGCTCATCTTGACTTCATCTCAACTTCCAAAATAACAAGAAAGATTACTGCCTAACTACCGGAGCTTGCAGGATCAGATAACGTAGTCTTGGCCTCTATCGTGGGTACATCGGTTGGGTTCCGAGACTCTAAAGCAACCCAGAACAATGCAAGAAGTATGCAGATGACAATGTCTAAAAGAATCCCTTTTTGGAAACCATCAAAAAGACTCTCCTCCAACAGGGCGAACCACACACGTTCTGCTACGATCTTAACTGAGCCGAGGCTTTCTCCCTTTGTTACGCTTACCACGCGCATACAGTGTGGAGTATTCTTAGATTCATAAGCAGAACCTTGGAAATCCTCAGATTCACTGTACAAAGGAGGCGCTGACGATGCAGAAAAGTAAACACTACCGCACTGAACGATATAAACAGGATAAGCCCTGTGAAGAACCGCCCAGCCAAAGTTCGTACCAAAAGCATTTTTGAATTCCTCAAACGGCAGTCGATGCGTATTCAGGGAGACCGGTACTTGCGACCGATCAATGACCATGAAATGCTGAGGCACCCAGAAGGAAGCCTCGTAAGTGACCTCTTTCCCCTGAAGGTAAATTTTCTCGCCATGCATATAACCAAACCAGCCCGGAATTCCCAGCATGACAAGGATGAATACAATCCATCCCAAAACCTTGAACCCTGATTTTTTCGAAGAACCATTCAATTCTTTCATGACCATCCTTTCGTTTCACGTTTTTGTTTTTGCGTTTCTAAATTAAAACCAAACCGCCTCACATTTAATACATGAATAATATAAATATGTCAAACACAAGACTGATTGCTTAAAATGAAAAAGAAAACCGTGCGTAGCTCTGAAGCATACGTACAGTTTGAAGCCTAAGATATACAAGGTCCAAAATTCCAAGAGGCAAAGTGCAAACAATGCCAAGAATTAAGAAGCCGTGGGTTGAGGGACAATTCTGCGAACCACGAGGAAACGATAATAGGCATACCAATAATCGTCCCAACCATCGATACCTAGAGCACGACCGTTAGAGACAACGCTGAGGCGCGACACGCGTCGTTTACCAAATACTTCGCCAACGGAACCAAGACCAACAATTGGATACTTGCGCTGTTCTTCAGGATATTTGGCGCCATATGCCGTAATGTGTTCAATCTTGGCCGGTTCCCAGGGAATGGCAACGTCGGAGGTAAAAATCCTACGCATCACATCCTCAGAGAAAATAAAGCATCCAAAGTGTAACAGCTTGTGTTCGAATTCCACCTTGCCTTTGCCAACGATCGGAAAACGTCTGGCGTTAATATCCCTGCACCAGTTGTTGCCTTTACCATCATCGCCGTAATTACCAGTCGCAATCATTTGTTCAAGATTTTGATCGTAGTCAACCGTGAGGATATTCGCAGGTTTGCCGTCAGAGGCCAAGGCTTCGAGATGAAGCAGCTGACGGAACGTCTGGCGATCCACAGCTGAAAGATTAGCGTCAAATAGATCGGAAAGAAAACCTGACTGATAAAGCCGATTGAGGCCGGCCAACGTGGGATCTTTTTGACGGATGAGGTTGAGGAGTTGAAACGCTTGATTGAATGTCGCTTTGTTCTCTACTTTACCCATAGGTGCTTCCTATTGATGCTCTATCCCCTGCGATAGTAAATTTAGTAAGGGTAGGCTACACAAGAATCTTGTATCGCCCTAGCCTAGAGAAGCCCACTTTTGTGAGCCACTTTAGGCTAGGGCGATGTTCGCAAAAAAGATGTAAACGTACTGGCCTCATCTACTAGACAACTTTTGTAGGAAACTCTTACGATGAATAGCGCAAATGCCGTATTTGGCAATCTTTTGATAATGACTTTTTGTGCCATATCCTTTATGAATTTCAAATGCGTACTCCGGATATTTACGAGCGATTCGCACAAGCTCCCTATCACGAGTGACCTTTGCCGCTATAGAAGCCAGCGCAATGACCTGCACCTTGCTGTCACCGCCGATTATGGTCTTCTGATAGAGGTACTCAGCAGGAGCTTTGAGCGAACCGTCCAAGAGAACAAAACACTCTTGCGGATCCTTGCCAAGGGTCTTCAGACACTCGGCCAATGCTGTCCTAATTGCCCAAGAGAGCCCTTTTGAATCAATAAGCTCAGGACCAACAGAAGCAAGTGAATACTCTACGCGGCCGAGCTTTTGCGCAATGCAAATTTTCTCGAACCAGGCTTCCCTTCTTGTAGCGGTAAGCTGTTTCGATTCTTTTACTCCTCGGAACTCAAGAGTTACTGCCGCACGATCTCCTACCGGCACAAGAAAAGCACCAAGAGTGACTGGTCCCGCAATCGGCCCACGCCCAACCTCATCAATGCCGATCAAATATCTGGCCTCTTTCGGAATCTTTATTTGCATTGTTTTTATCTTTTTATGCACCTTCATTGTTCTGTATTATAATACGTTTATCTATGCCATCGAAATTCGTCCATCTTCATGTACACAGCCATTACAGCCTGCTCAATGCCCTGCCGCAAATTCCTGATCTCGTCGCTGAAACAAAAAAATACGACATGCCAGCCCTGGCACTAACCGATAACGGCAATCTCTACGGTGCTATTGAATTTTATAAAAAATGCAAAGATAAGGGCATCAAGCCAATCATCGGCATAGACGCATATGTAGCAGTAAGAACGCGCAATGACAAACAGGCTGGAGTCGATAATCGCCGCACGCGCCTAATCCTTTTAGCAAAAAATCTCGCTGGATACAAAAATCTCCTCAAGCTCGTAACTACTTCCCATCTGGAAGGTTTCTATTACAAACCCCGCATCGATAAGGAGCTCATTCATACTCACGCTGAAGGATTGATCTGCATCCTTCCTTCTTTCAGCGCTCAAACCTCTCAATTTCTTAAAGCTTCCGACACAAAGGCCGCGGCAGAGCTTATTGAGGAATACAAAACCCTATACGGAGCAGAAAATGTCTTCCTTGAGATCACTCATCATCCTGAAATAGAAGGTCATATGGAATTGATGGAAAAGATCAAAGACTTGGCAAAAGGTACTAGCACTCCGCTCGTAGCAGCTCATGATGTCTACTATCTTCACCCTGAAGACAAGAAAGCTCGAGACACCCTCGTTTCTATTCAAAACGGAGGCGACTTTAGCGAGAAGCGCGAATGGGGTGACAACAATGAAGACTTTTCTTTCACTAGTCCTGAGCAGATGCAGAAGTATTTTAAGACCATGCCCGAAGCAATCGAGAATACGATCAAGATCGCCGAGATGTGCAATCTTGATCTTGAACTCGGCAAATGGGTATTCCCCGATTACAAGGTAGAAAGCGGCCTTTCTTACAATGATGAGCTTAAGCGGCTTGTCTATGAAGGCATACCCAAACGAGGCCTCGAACAAACACCTGAAATACTTACCCGTATAGAATACGAATTGAACATCATTTTTACCAAAGGATACGCTCCGTACTTTCTTGTAGTATCCGACCTCCTTCGATTTGCCCATGAGAATGGAATCCTTACCACCATTCGAGGATCAGTTGCAGGTTCGATGGTTACCTATCTTGCAGGAATTACTAATGTAAACCCATTGGTCTACAAACTCCCCTT
>JARIHA010000062.1 GCA_029288475.1 Candidatus Tayloriibacteriota bacterium
TGGTAGCGCTTGGGGAGCTGATGCTACTGGTGGAGTGACAGGATGGATTAACTTCAACGCAGGAAGCTTTGCTCCTGCTCCAGGAAATGGAGGAGGACCGAATCCAGGAGTTACTATTTGTTCTGAATCTTGTCCTTCAGGTGGAGACACAGTCACCGTTGCAGTAACTGCTAATAATGCTACCTATGCTAGTGCAAGCAGTGCTTTGGTAGTAAATAAAGGCGATTCTTATACCATAGCTTGGAATTCATTTACTACTCCAAACGGAAATGCTGAGACCTGTACAGCAGCAGATGATCTTGCTGTTGCTAGTCCAGGCGTGAACGGTTCTCTTGTCGTAAATTCTTCTTCTTTGGCAGTAAAAACATATAAATACACGATTTCATGTCATGAAACAGCAAATCCAGCAGTCTCAAGCTCTCGAAGTGCATTTGTAACTGTACAAGCAAGTGTTCTCGGAGCTATTAGTTGTAAGGCAGGAGTATCTTCAGCACGGGTAGGAGATACAGTTACCTGGGCTCTTACTTCCGCTCCTACTGGTGGTGTTGGCCCTTATACGTATGTATGGTCTTTTGATCCTCCACCGAGTGATGCTCATGGGGTAAATACTTCTTCTGCTTCAGTTAAATACTCAACAATTGGTGGAAAATCTGCTTCCGTTACGGTAACTGATTCCAACGGTACTTCTCAGGTTCAAAACTGCCAAGGCCCGCTTACTATTTTGGTCAACCCAAGCTTTATTGAGTTCTAGTCTCAATGTACATTGAAGAAAAACAATTAAAAGAATTTATCTTTGATTCGGGCCTTGTTTCCCGGAAGGATTTTGAGGCTGCGGAAAAAGAAGCAAAGGAAACAAAAAAAACCGTAGATGAGCTCTTGGTTTCGAATGGAAAGATCTCAGAAGATGATTTACGTAGAATGCAGGCCTATGTCCTCGGTATTCCTTTCGTGGATCTAAAGGGTCAGAAAATTGATTTCTCGATCCTTTCGATGATTCCTGAACCAATCGCACGCAACCACAATATCGTAGCGTTCAAAAAAACAGACGATACTCTTGAAGTGGCGATGACTGATACGGATGATCTAACTGCGATTGATTTCGTAAAAAAGAAGACGAAACTAAAAATATTGCCGCGTCTTACCGATTCAGAATCTATAAAAAACGTTATTCTTCAATATCAGAAGAGTCTTAAGGCTGAATTCGGAGATATCATCCAGAAAGAATCTGCCAGCCTGAAGATGTTTGCTGATCAGACGGGCGATGAAACACCTGAAGGAGATCTAAAAAAGATGGCGGAGGAACTTCCAGTGGTTCGTATTGTTGATACCTTACTTAAGCATGCAATTTTGCAAAATGTTTCTGATATTCATATTGAACCAATGGAAGACCAGGTTCTTGTTCGCTATAGAATAGACGGAATTCTTCACGATGCCATGGTTTTACCAAAGAATGCAGGAGGAAGTATCACTGCTCGTATCAAAGTGCTTGCAAATTTGAAACTTGACGAGAAGCGTCTGCCGCAGGACGGACGATTCAAGGTGGAGATGAGCAACGAGAAAGTATCTTTTCGAGTTTCTCTTTTGCCGACTTATTACGGAGAGAAGACAGTTATGCGACTCTTACGTGAGAATGCCGCTGGCTTTACCCTCGAAGGTATCGGTTTCCATGGTAATGGTTTAGAGAAGCTCCACGGGGCATTAAAGCTTACTACAGGAATGATCCTGACTACTGGTCCAACTGGTTCTGGAAAAACTACCACTCTTTATACCATGTTGGATATTTTAAATACTGCAGATGTAAATATTTCTACCATCGAAGACCCAGTTGAATACCAAATGACGCGAATCAACCAGACACAGGTTCGCCCTGAGATAGGATTTAGTTTTTCTTCAGGATTGCGTACGCTAGTGCGACAGGATCCAGACATTATCATGGTAGGGGAAATTCGAGACAATGAAACCGCCTCTCTCGCCGTGAACGCTTCTCTTACTGGACACTTGGTACTTTCAACTCTCCATACCAATTCTGCTGCTGGAGCTATTCCTCGTCTGCTCGATATGAAAGTTGAGCCATTTCTCGTTGTTTCCACTGTAAATATTATTATTGGCCAGCGCCTGATCAGAAAATTGTGCGAGGATAAGGAAAAATATTTTCTTACTCAGCCCGAAATTGATACTTTAGGAAAGACTGTCGATCTTTCTCGTGTACTCGCTTTTTTGAAGGAAGAGAAGATTGTGGATAATGCCGCAGTATGGGGGAAAATTCCCTTCTATCGGCCAAAGAAATCAAAGGAATCTGAAGATGGATACAGAGGGCGAGTAGGAATCCACGAAGTGTTGAAAGTTACTAGTACGATAAAGGAATTGATTCTTCAATCAAAGAGTTCGGAAGAGATAGAAATTCAGGCAAAAAAAGAAGGTATGATGAGTATGATAGAGGACGGGATCTTTAAGGCTGTTGAGGGGGTAACGACAATTGAAGAAGTGTTACGCGTAGTATCAGAATAAAACTATGACCCTATTTAATTTCAAAGCAACAAATTCGTCCGGCGAGGTATATGAAGGCACTCGAGAAGCGCCTGATAAGTTTGCACTCTATAGAGATTTAAGAAAAGAAGGCAGTGTCGTGCTTGAAACTTCAGATCAGTCAGCAAAGAAGTCTTTTTTCTCGTTTTCTTTTTTAAAAAAAGGTATAGGGGGCGGCAGTATCAAATTAAACGACAAAATTGTCTTTGCTCGAAATATGAGCTCCATGCTCGAAGCAGGACTGGCCCTTTCAAGAATTCTAAGTGTAATGGAAAGACAGTCTAAGAATCAGCGTCTCAAGGCTGTATTGGTAGAAATCAATGAGCAAGTGAAAGCCGGCAAAACTCTAAGTGAGGCGCTTAAGGATTTTCCAAAGATATTTCCTCCCATTTTCATTTCAATGACGAGGGCAGGCGAGGAAAGCGGAAGTCTTGCAGAGTCACTCAAGGTTTTGGCCAGTCAGATGGAAAAGACCTATCTTCTTCAGAAGCGTATTCGAGGGGCCCTTATTTATCCTGGGGTTATTCTCTCTCTTATGGTTGTGATTGGCGTACTCATGCTTATTTTCGTAGTGCCGACTCTTACTGCTACATTTAACGAAGTACACGTCGCTCTTCCTCTTAGTACCAGAATTGTTATCGGTCTCAGTGACTTCTTCAGATTTCATATTATTCTTGCATTGGTCGTGTTGGCCGCTGTAGGAACTGGATTTACTTTAATGATAAAGACCAAGAGAGGAAAGCGAACCTTTGATTATCTTGTTCTTAGGATTCCAGTGATAGGGGTACTTGTTAAGGAATCAAATGCCGCTAGAACAGCGAGAACATTGTCCTCTTTGCTTACTTCGGGAGTAGATTTCGTGATAGCCATGGAAATTACCATGGACGTAATGCAAAACGTTTACTATAAACAGGTGTTGTCTGAGGCTCGTGAAATAATCCAAAAAGGAGATCCCATTTCCCAAGTTTTTACGAAATATGAAAAATTGTATCCTGCGTTCGTGGGTGAAATGTTGAGTGTCGGTGAAGAAACTGGTAAGACCGCCCAAATGCTTCTCGGTGTTGCTGTATTTTACGAAGATGAGGTAGATCAAAAGACAAAAGATATGTCCACTATCATTGAGCCTGTGCTTATGATCATTATTGGTTTAGCTGTAGGATTCTTTGCGATCTCCATTATCAGCCCTACTTATTCTCTGGTTAACAGTGTCTAGGAGGGATGGTATACTTTGCCCATGGCAAAAAATACAAAAATAAAAAAGATCATTATCGGCAATTGGAAGATGAATCCACAGGATTCAATAAAGGCAAAGGAGATATTTACCTCAATCAGAAAGACGGCGCGTACCCTCACCAAGATAAAGACTGTTATTTGTCCTCCATTTGTTTATATTTCAGAACTAAGAAAACTGGTAAATACAGATAGAATCGCAGTCGGCGCGCAGAATGCGTTTTATGAAAATGAAGGCTCATACACAGGAGAAGTGTCACCGAGCATTTTAAAGAACTGCGGAGTCGCCCATATCATCATCGGCCATTCAGAAAGAAGAGCTAAAGGAGAGACAAATGAGATAGTAAATAAAAAAGTACTCAAGGTTATCGGTGAAAAGATGACTGTAGTGTTGTGTATTGGCGAAAAAGAGCGAGATCATGCGGGAGAGTATCTTAATTTTTTAAAGGCTCAGATTAAGGAATCATTGAATGGTATTTCAAAAAAAGAACTGAATAACATCATTATTGCCTACGAACCAGTGTGGGCAATAGGTAAAAGTGATAAGGAGGCGCCTCAACCAGCTGATATTTATGAAATGACCATCTATATTAGAAAGGTTCTTTCTGACATGTTTGGTAGCGATGTCGCATCTATGGTTCCAGTTTTGTATGGAGGTTCAGTAACCAGCAAGATTTCATTGGGAATCCTGAAAGACGGAAAAGTTGATGGATTACTGATTGGACGACAGAGTCTTGATCCTCAGGATTTTTCTATTACTTTGAAGCAGGCTAACGATCTCTAATTCTTATGGAAATAAAGTATAAAACAATTGAGGAGGTGGGAAGTTTTGAAGGTAAGCGTATACTCCTTCGTCTCGATGTTAATGTACCCGTAAAAGATGGCAGAATTATTGAAGACTTCAGATTGAAGAAATCGTTTACAACAATAAACCTTCTTCGGGAAAAAAAAGCGAAAATAATCATTATCGGACATTTGGAAAGCAAAGAGACAAAGTCTCTCGAAGTAGTTTATCGATATTTAAAGAATTATTTTGCGGTTACCTTTGTTCCTTCGCCTTTGGTTGTTGATGACACCGTGAAACATGCCGTTGAAGATCTGGAAGAAGGAGAAATCATTCTTCTAGAAAATTTACGTCAGAATCCAGGTGAAATGGCTAATTCTGTTGATTTTGCTAAAGAGCTCGCTAGTCTCGCTGATGTATATGTAAACGAAGGATTCTCAGTTTCGCATCGTAATCATGCCTCTATTGTGGGTGTTCCCATGTATCTTCCTAGTTATTCAGGCATTCTATTTCAAGAAGAAGTCGTGAAACTCTCACAATGTTTCACACCCGCAAAGCCGTTTACTTTTATTTTGGGTGGTGCAAAGTTTGATACAAAGCTTCCTTTGGTAAAAAAGTTTCTTACTATTGCCGATCATGTTTATATTGGCGGAGCTTTAGCTAATGATTGTTATAAGCAGAAAGGCCTAAACGTAGGCGTATCCTTGCTCTCGACCACAGCCTTTGATCTAAAGGACATCATTGAAGACTCAAAGACAGTATTACCTTCTGACGTGGTAGTAAAAAACGGCGAAGAGATTTCAGTTAAATTGCCTAGTGAAGTTTCTGACCAGGACAAAATTTTAGATGCCGGTCCTAAGTCTGTTGAAGATTTAAGAAAATTGGTTAATGAGTCAAAATTTGTCCTTTGGAATGGTCCTTTGGGAAATTATGAAAATGGATTCAAACAACCAACTATTGAATTGGCAAAGATGATCGCAGAAAGTGGTGCCCAGGCTGTGCTTGGGGGAGGAGATACTCTCGCGGTTATTTCCGAACTTCAGATTGAAGATAAATTTTATTTTGTTTCGAGTGCAGGAGGAGCAATGCTTGATTTTCTTGCGAACGAAACTCTGCCAGGAATTGAGGCTTTAAATAAAGCGCCAAAAGCGTAAGTATAAAAGAATACGATCCGCGCTCGCGTTAGGCGAGTGCGGATTTTATTTTTTCTGCTGTTTTTGCGATTTCTTCCTTGAGCGGATTTTTGACTATTCCTTGTAGTGCGTGGCCATTGTCCGATTTCCATCGGGGAATGAGGTGTACATGGAGATGGTGGACCCCACTTTCTTCTAAGTGATTTATTCCAATGGTGATTGAATCACAGTTAAGAGACTTTTCCTGTGCCGCTGCAATTTTTTGAACAGTCTTCATAAGACGACCCAATTCTTCTTCTGAATAATCCAGAATTGATTTCCCGTGTTCCTTTAGTATAACCATCGCGTGTCCTGGAGCAGATGGCTGAATATCTAAAAAGGAAAGAGTCTCCTTATCTTCATATATCTTGGTAGCGTGAATCGTTCCTTTTACAATTTTACAGAATAAACAATCCTTTGATGTATTTGTTTCCATATAAATTTATTATAGCTCAAAAATCACTAAGATGGGCAAAGCTCATGTGATAAAATAGAAATAATGAAATCCTATCTCATTCAGAACGAACTCACAGATACGGAGCGAGATCCGCTCAAAGCTTACCCTGAACTGCTCCAGCATCTTCTTTTTCACCGCGGCATCAAGGACGCTGGGCAGGCAGATATTTTTCTTAATCCTCATTACGAGAACCATGTTCACGATCCGTATTTAATGAAAGATATGGAAAAGGCAGTTGACCGTATTCTCCTCGCGATTGAAAAGAAGGAGAAAATGATTGTTTATACTGATTACGATGCGGACGGTATTCCAGCTGGAGTTATTTTCCATGATTTTTTTAAAAAGATTGGTTATGCAAACTTTGAAAATTATTTTCCGCATCGTTACGAAGAAGGGTATGGCTTGAACATTCCAGCGATAGAAAGATTTAAGCAAGAAGGGGCGACGCTTATTGTCACTGCGGATTGCGGCATTGCTGATGTCATGCCGGTCAAACGTGCAAATGAGTTAGGTCTTGATGTTATTATTACTGACCATCATCTTTCGCAAGAAGTCATTCCTGCTGCTTATGCTATTCTTGATCCCAAACAGCCTGGCTGTGATTACCCTGATAATATGCTGTGCGGGTCTGGCGTAGTGTTTAAGCTTATTCAGGGGATTTTAAAGAAAAATACTTTTGGAATGAAGGCTGGCATGGAAAAGTGGTTTCTTGATATGGTCGGCCTGGCTACTATGGCAGATATGGTACCGCTTAAGGGAGAGAACAGGGTTTTTGCATATTATGGATTGGCAGTTCTGAGGAAGTCTCCTCGTCTCGGTCTTATGAAGCTTTTACGGAAAATAAAAGTTAATCAACAGCATCTTTCTGAAGATGATATTGGTTTCATGCTGGTGCCCAGGATTAATGCTGCTTCTCGAATGGGTCTTCCTATCGAAGCTTTTCAATTGCTTACTGCATCAAATGATATTGATGCAGATAAAATGAGCACATACTTAAATAAAATAAACGATGAAAGGAAGGCCATGGCAGCTTCGATTGTGAAAGAGGTAAAGAAGATGCTTAAAGAAAGGGGACAGGACTCTTCTGATCCAAGTGAAAAAAAGAAAATTTTGGTGATCGGCAATCCAGACTGGAGACCGCCACTGCTAGGCCCGGTAGCAAATACTATTATGGAAGCATACAAAGTACCCGTGTTTCTATGGGGAAGAGCTGATGGCGAAGTAATCAAAGGCTCGTGCCGTTCTGACGGTTCAATAAATCTTGTAGAGATCATGCAGGCAGCTGCTCCGGGTGTATTTTTAGGC
>JARIHA010000072.1 GCA_029288475.1 Candidatus Tayloriibacteriota bacterium
TGAAATAAAACTTTGGTATCGAGTCGAGAAGAAATGTATCGGGGAAAATCATGAACCAGATAAACAAACCGATCTGTACAGTATAAATTAAGATAAGCGCTTTCCTTTGTTCCTTAAGCTTGCCAAGAAATGAAATAATAGCGGTCGCAAAGAACGCGGTGAAAAATAAAGGAGCGGTATCAAACATCAGGATATTTCTTGAAAGATGTGAATCAGCTACGTTAACTCCAATAACATGAGAAACACTGAATACCACAATTGCCAAGAAACCAAGGATCATCATTTTATTGGTAAGAGGCTTATGGTCTTTTATGTATACAAATACAGCAAGACAGAAGATCATTACTGACGCAATAATATAACCAATGTTATGAACCAGGAGGATGGGATTCATTGCATTATCTTACTCCCTCTTTTTAAAATATTAAAGGGATAAAGCGAGCAATGGCCAAAAAACGGAGCCTAATGGTGATGGTGGAATTCTTCCAGCTGTTTTTCTTCCTGCTGCAGGGTTTCGTTTAAACCATCACTTCTTACTTTAATGAGGATTAGAACAGAAAGCAGTGTCGTAATCGGAACAGCAAGAACAAGACCGATACTCCCAACCATAGCCCTGATAATCTCGGTAGAAAAGCTTTCCTTATTAATAATCTGCATAAGCGGTGCATGAGACGTAGAGAAAAGGAGAAGAAGAGGCAGAGAAACGCCTACATATGCTATGGCCAATGTATTTACCAAAGCACCGATATGTTCTTTGCCAATGCGAATCGCGCGTTTAAAAATAACGCTACGTGAAAGATGCGGTGCTACGTGATGAAGTTCTTCAACAGCAATTGCCTGCCCTATCGCCGCATCGTAAAGTACTCCCAAAAATCCAATCAGCATTCCTCCCAACAAAAGACCGACGAAATCCAAATGCCCTCTTGTATCAAAATTCAAATAAACCGATTCTTCAGTATCAAAGCCGGTCAAATGACTGGCATGAACCAAAAGATAAGCAAGCAGACTGGTTACTGCGACGGTAGTAATCATACCAATCACTGCCGAAGTGGTCGTTTTCGTAAAACCATGCGTAACATATGAGCCTACAATAATAATAAGCGAAGCCACTCCGATACTGATAAATATTGGAGAATAGCCATGAAGAATGCCTGGTAAGAGTACGTAAAGAACAAGAATCAAACTACCGATCAAACTTATCAAACCCCGAAGACCTTGCTTGCCTCCAAATATGAGTACCAGCAAAACAAACAGTGCCACGCAGAAAAATATGACATTCATCCTGTACGGATCCGAGACACTATAGAAAGTCTGCCCGGTCTCTCCCACGATTGTCTTGGTCAAATAAAAAAGGTCACCCTGCTTTAAAACAACATAATCATTATCAAAATCTACAACATTGCCTTTTTCTGCGCCTTCCAAGACTTCGACTTCAAGGCTCTGTCTATCACTGGACGTATCCGTGCCAGGAATAATCTGCTGGGAATTAGAATTTACTTTTAAGACTTTTGCTTCAACGGTAGTCACCACATCCTGAATAACTTCGGTTGTGGGAGTATCCGCAGATGACGTCAGTGGAGCTGCCGCACCATGAGCAATCGTTGGGAAAAATGTCATCATTAATAACAATACCGCAATAGAAAAGGTAATTTTTTTATACAAATGCATGATGTTATTCTACTCCGAGAGAGTGTACCTAGCTAGTCGAGGTAATTTATTTCTGTTTAGTAGTAAATACCAATACAAAGACAGCCAGCATGATCAATACAATAGTACCACCTGTAGACAAATTTAGATAAAACGAAGAAACGATTCCAGCAATAACCGAGAAAAGAGAAATTACTTCGGCATATAAAATAGTCTGAGTGAAACTCTTCTTTAATTGCAGTGCAGTAACAACAGGCACCACAATAAGCGCCGCAATAAGAAGTACCCCGACAATAGGGATAGAAAGAGAGACCGTCAAAGCGGCCAATACAATGAGTATCGTGTTGATAAGACGAGTCGGAATACCGCTGACTTTTGCCGCATCTTCATCAAAGGTCACATAGACAAGCTCCTTATAAAAAATCGAAATGGTAGCAAGTACAATAAGAGCAAGTAAGGCAATAATAAACACATCTGTGGTAGTAACCGTCACGATACTACCAAAAAGATAATTAAATAGATTAGCATTCAGTCCTTTACCCAAGCTCAGAAGCACGATAGCCAAAGCCAAGCTTCCTGATAAAAAAAGAGCTAAAGCTGACTCACCGTATACCTTATTAGACACGCGTAATTTTTCAATACCCAACGAAGCCACAACAGTGGTAATGATAGCCGTAAGAACAGGATTGATTCCAAATAAAAGACCGATAGCGATACCTGCAAGGGAAACATGGGAAAGAGTATCCGCGATCAAGGAATAACGCCGAAGCACCAAAAAAATGCCGATGAGCGGGGCAATGATAGCTACAATAATTCCCGCTTCAAGCCCGCGGATGACGAAACCATATTGAAAAAGGTCAAAAATCATGTAAATAGTTTTAATATTAATGGCGATGATGATGCTCCATGATTTTTACCTTTTGACCGGCAATACTTATTGATTCGCTTTCTTTTAAATATTCTTCCGGAGAAGTATGACAAACGAGCGTATGGTCTATGCAAGCAATATGCATAACTTCCTTGGTAACCATTTCAATATCATGAGAAACAAGTACAAGAGTAAGCCCTAATTCCCTATTCAACTTACGAAGCAAAGCATAAAATTCCTGCTGTGACTTTTCATCAATGCCTGTAGTAGGCTCATCAAGAAAAATCACTTCAGGCTGTCCTGCCAGTGCGCGGGCGATAAACACTCGCTGCTGTTGGCCACCTGAAAGTTCACCAATCAGTCTATCTTTGTACTCGAGCATTTCCACCTGCTTCAACGCTTGTTCAGTGAACTGTATATCTTCTTTACTGAGACGGCGAAACAGTCCCTTACGAGAATATCTACCCATGAGAACAGTTTCTTCTACTGTGGAAGGAAAATTTGCATCAAAATTGGTTGCTTTCTGCGGCACATAGCCAATCCTCCACCAATCTTTAAACTCTGAGATATCCTGCCCAAAAAGACGTACCTTGCCCGAAGCCGGCTTAAGCAAACCAAGAAGAATTTTAAGAAAAGTAGTCTTACCGGCTCCGTTCGGTCCAATAATACCGAGATAATCTCCTTTATGAACTTCAAGGGAAATATCTTTGAGCACCTCATCGTCTCCATAAGAAAATGAAATACCCTCAGCCTCTATGATTGTTTTTGTATGGTCTGTAATTTGCATATTATTTATTACATTGTAGCGCAAGCTGTAAATTGGCCAAATTACTCTGCATTTCAGTGAAGTAATCTTTTCCCTGTGCCAGTTCCTCAGCGGTTAATCCTTCAATAGGATTGAGCACCAAAGTCTGAGCTCCGATCTCACTCGCAATAGTTTGCGAAAGTTTTGGGCTTGCGAGACTCTCAAAGAAAATATACTTAACATTGTTTTGCTTTGCAAAGGCTACTATTTGCGCCAATTGCTGAGGGGAAGGTTCCGCATCAGGAGAAAGCCCTGCGATTGGCACTTGGATTAATCCATAAGTTTTTGCAAGATAACCGAAAGCAGCATGAGAAGTAATAATATTTTTTTGCACACAAGTACCTAAGCTTTGACGATACTCTGTATCAAGCAGCATCAATCTTGTCTTGAGGGTCGCTGCGTTTGTTTCATAAAAATTCTTATTAGCGGGATCTGCTGTAATAAATCCCTGAGATATCTTATCGACCATCTGCTCAGCCAAAGGAGGACTCAGCCAAATATGCGGATCGATACTCGTTTGTCCATCTTCAGTCAACTGCTGAGTAGTCAGACCCTCACCTGCAACAATCACTTGTGTATGAACAGGATCAATATTTTGTTCAATATTATTACCCCAAGCCTCCAATCCGCCACCATTCAAGATCAGTAGCCTGCTTTGTTCAATAATCGCAATATCCTGAGCCGAAGGTTCATAATCATGAGGTT
>JARIHA010000090.1 GCA_029288475.1 Candidatus Tayloriibacteriota bacterium
GTGCTTGAGTAATAAATTTTGCATCCAGCATCTTTTTTAATACCAGATTTTTTCTATCATCGAGATCCTTCTTGTGTTGGCCAAAAGGAGAGTAGTAGGTTGGAGATTGGGGCATTGCGGCGAGATAAGCTGCTTCTGCTAGGGTGACATCGCTAGCACTTACGCCGAAGTATTCTTCCGATGCTTCTTCAACACCATAAATATTTCCTCCGTAAGGATTTTCATTTAAATATGCGGAAAGAATGGCATCCTTGTTCATTACCTGTTCGAGCCTGATCGCAAGTACCCATTCTTTTATTTTACGGCTGATGGTTTTGTCAGCAGTAAGGAAAGAGTTTTTAATTACCTGTTGAGTGATCGTCGAACCCCCTTGCCCTAAATGAAGAGTAAAAATATCGGTGAGGATGGCACGTGTTATTGCCTTAAGTTCAATTCCATTGTTTTGATAAAAGGCAGGATCCTCAATTGAAATAGTGGCATTTTTTAAAAATGGAGAAATCTGGTCAAATGGGACAACGGTTCTCTTGATATTTTGATTTACATCATAAAGAAGTATTTTTCCAGTTTTGTCGTAGATTTTTGTTGATTGCGCCACCTTTCTTTGGTCAAAGGCATTAAGGTCGGGCAATTGAAGTGTTGAAAGCCAGAAAATCACTATCCCGACACCAACGAGGAATAAAGCGGCTCCTAAAGCGAGTATCTCTTTTATTATTTTTCTCTTTCGTGCGGAGAGCTTTTTCCAGTGCCGGATACCGAAGACCGAAGATTTTCTTTTCATCCCTACAGGATAGCAGAAATGTTTTTGTTGTGCTACATTTATCTGATAAGATAACGGTTTTTTCGGAATAAAACTATAATTATGGCTAAAATAGACACTGACAGCAAAAAAATAACCGAACTAATTACTCGAGGCATTGAGGATGTTTTTGTAAAGGAAAGTGTGGAGAAAAAATTACAGTCGGGCAAGCAAATGAGAGTCAAGTTTGGAATTGATCCTACGGGTCCAAAAATTCATCTTGGACGAGCTGCGGTATTGAGAAAGCTTCGTATGTTTCAGGATATGGGCCATCAAATTGTTCTTATTGTAGGAGATTTCACTGCTCTTATTGGTGATCCTTCAGACAAGCTTGAGAAACGACCCATGCTGACCCCAGAGAAGATCCAAGATAATCTCAGACAATACAAGGAAACATTAGGAAAAGTTATAGATGTTTATAAGGTTGAGTTTGTATATAACAGCGAATGGCTTTCCAAACTCAATTTTTCAGAAATTGCGATTCTCGCCGAGAGTTTCTCTGTCCAGCAGATGTCTAGTCGCCGAAATTTCAAAGATCGTTTTGATCGGGGAGAGGAAGTTTCTTTGCGCGAATTTTTATACCCGTTGATGCAAGGGTATGATTCTGTGGCAGTAAAAGCTGATATTGAAATTGGAGGCTTTGATCAGTTATTCAATCTCAAGGCGGGAAGGATTATTCAAAAGCACTATGCTATGCCGGAGCAGGATGTTCTTACTGTTCAAATGCTTGAAGGAACTGACGGGAGAAAAATGTCTACTAGTTGGGGAAATGTTATAAATGTTACTGATGAGGCTAATGATATGTTTGGTAAAGTGATGTCTTTGAAAGACAGCCTCATTCCAAAGTATTTTCTGCTTTGCACCGATGTTTCTATGGAAAAAGTAAAAAAGGTAGAAGCCGAGCTGGCTTTGGGAGAAATAAATCCTCGCGATTTGAAGGCCGAGCTGGCAAAGGAGATCGTAGCTCTCTATCATGGCAAAGATGCTGCAGTAAAAGCAGAAGAGAATTTTATCAATACCTTTAAAAAAGGTGGCGTACCTGATGATGTAAAGGAGACGAGAGTCTCAAAAGGCACATTACTAAGCGAGGTACTTTTGGCCGAAAAACTTGTTTCCTCAAAGACTGATTTCAAAAGGTTGATAAAAGAAGGTGCGATAAGCGAAGTTGGTTCTGGTACAAAAATAACAGAAGAGAAAGCGATCTTAGAGGAAGATGTTGATATAAAGATCGGAAAACAGCGTTTTATAAAAGTAAGAATTAGTTAAAGATATGTTGAGTTTTGCCATAACTTTCATCATAATTTATTTTATAATTTTTTCTTTTCATATTCATGAAACTCACATTTGGCTTAGGGCATTGATCATTGCGGGGATGTTGTCCACTCTCGGTTTGTTTGTTCTTAGTTTTGGGATAATCGGATGGATAGTTTGTTTTATTGTTGCAATGACAGTGATCATGAAAACGATGGGGTATACATTTTCATCGGCACTTCTTTTCTTTACTGTTCTAGGAATCTTTCAGGTTTTAGCCGGTCTAGTTGTTCAGCAGATTAT
>JARIHA010000156.1 GCA_029288475.1 Candidatus Tayloriibacteriota bacterium
AGGTTGAGGAATGGAGATACCTTCAGAAACAAGAACGTTTTTTACATCGGCTTGTAGATCCCTATCCTTAATATCGCCCAAAACGCGGAGCACGAGAGCATTTCTTTTTTCTATATCTGCTGTCTCGTTTATCTTATCGAGATTAAACTGAACCCAATTTGCTGTCTCTTGAGGATTTAAACTTTGATTCTTTCTCCCGAACCTAAATAAGTATTCTTGATCCATATCCTCGAGACGATTGAAAATCTCATCTAAAGGCGTAACAGGCTCTTTTTCGCTTCGAGCCATTGCTTTTTCAGCCTTTATGGATTTTCTTTCCTCAGCTGGACTAAGTGGAACATCGGGAGTATTTGTTTCTGAAAGGGGGGCGCCTAAATCAAAGGCGGCAGCAAGCTCCTCTTTAACCTCCTGTGCGCCTTTCTCTTTCCCCCTTCTTTTGAAAGGTTTTTTTACTTCCTCTGGAGGATTATTTTGTTGTTCCATACTATTATCTTCTATATTATTAAAATCTTCCAAACCAACCTGATTCTGAATATCTTCAATTCTTTTTATAATACCATTTAGTTCTTCGCCTGACACGGTAGAAGCATACTCGAGATGAGCTAAATCAGCTACACAGGCTTTTATAGCTTTGAGCTGTGTACCAGCAATAAGCATCTGTCTCTTAAACCTTTTGTCCGTGTTTTCAAATAAATTTTGAGCCTTCTCTTGCTTTTCATAATAAATCCCGCCTAACGCAGGTAATGCCTCGTTAAGGTGTATAAAATCTGCCACGGGAGCACCGTCTATTTCTACAAGAGCTGATTTAAGTTTTTTTATTTCCTCGTCTGCCTGAGCCGATAAAGCATCAAGAGCATCTTGTGCATTCTTTATTTTTCTTTCTTTTCTCCCTACAACCTTTTTGACTTCGTCCTCTATTTCCACTTCTAGATGTTTTTCTCTTTCGACTTTAGGAATTTCCATAGTAATAATAAGTATACTACAAAACTGCTATAAAATGCCTCGCTAAAATGTTGACGGTGTTCTATGAAGTTAGAATAACAGGATCCCCTTCGGTAATCAGCACGGTATGTTCAAAATGAGCACTTCTTTTCATGTCCGCAGTGCGATAAGTATAGCCATCTTTTTTTAGAACGATCTTCCCTGTTCCCTGATTGAGCATAGGCTCGATAGCCAAAACCATCCCTGGTTTCAAGAGTGGCCCATCACCGCGATCACCATAATTGGGCACAAAAGGATCTTCATGCACTTTATTACCCACGCCGTGCCCTGCCAGATCTTCAGCGAGTGAGAAATGATACTTCTTGGCAACCTTTTCAACCGCGTAACCGATGTCTCCGATATGATTGCCGCCTTTTGCCGCTTTTATACCTGCATCAAGAGCCTCTTTAGTGGCTCGGAGAAGTGTCTGGCTCGCATCATCGATCTTACCTACTGCCACCGTTACCGCAGAGTCGGTAAACATGCCCTTATGAATAAGGCCGATGTCTATACTTACGATGTCCCCTTCCTTGAGAATTCTAGGTTCTTCATTTGGTATACCGTGAATGATATCTTCATTGACCGATACGCATGTGGAGGCTGGAAAAGGTCGGTCTGCACCCTCCGGAGTATAACCAAGGAAAGAAGGCTTATCGCCGTGCTCGGTGATAAGCCTGTATACCATTTCATCAATTTCGAGCGTAGACATGCCAGGGCGCACTGCCTTAGACACCTCTGAAAGAATGAAAGCGTGCCTTTTTCCCCCTTCCCGAAGGAGCTGTATTTCTTTTTCGGTCTTGATAAGTGCCACGGTAGTAGTAGCTATAATGAATTAAGCTGCTGGAAAAACTGACTTGAGAATGTCTTCTCGCACTTTCTCCATTGACTGCTCTCCGTTTATTTCTATGAAGCGATAAGCCGGGTTCTGGCGGAAAAAATCAAGCGTAGGGACCACATCTGCATCATACCAATGGAGACGCTCCTGTATCTCTTTCATATTATCATCAACACGTTTCCGCACAAGAAGCTTGTCTATCACCCACTCATTGCTTACATTGATGAAAAGAACAGTTGGCTTCTCCCGCTTGTAAAAGCTCATCGCTGATCCAAAAACCTTTGCTTCTGGAAGCTTTCTTGGGCAACCATCAAAGATCATATGCTGATCTTCCTTTGCATTGTCTATAAAAGAAATAGCCCATAGAGCTATAGCCAGAAATTCAGGCTGAAGTCCCCCCATATTGTAAATATCACGAGCAATTCGACTTGTGTAAGTATCTTTTTTAATAAAATCACGAAAACGTTCCCCCAACTCTAAACGATAAATCGATCCCTCAGGATCAATTTTCTTCAAATAATCTGCCATCAAATCTGCCTGTGTACCCTTACCGCTTCCCGATTTACCGATGAATATAAATGTTTGTGGAATCATAACATTGCATAGTATACCCG
>JARIHA010000027.1 GCA_029288475.1 Candidatus Tayloriibacteriota bacterium
GTTTAAGAGGCTTTCTGTGCTGAAGGACTCAGGGGTTTGTGTAATATTTCTAGAGCATCAGCGCAAAGGTAATCATTTTGAAGGAAAAATTCCGAAAAAAGAACAGCTTTTTGGGTCACAGGATAAGGTAGCCAATACTGAAATATTACTCATGCTTCAGCGTGAGAATAATAATGAGATTCATCTCTATCAGAGAAAAAATCGAATAGGGAGGGAAATAGATCCTTTTATTATTCGAATTGAAGATTATATCGAAGGTACTGAAGAAAGAATCAGATTTGTGTATGGCGGAAATGTCGAGGAAAAGGAAACAAAGAAAGAAGAGGCAAAAGAACTTATTCTGAATCTACTATTAGATGCGGAAGGTAAGACAAGGAAGGAGATTATATTTTTGCTTCAGGATAAGAAGATTGGGGAGAAAAACACCTCAGAAGCTTTAAGAGAATTAGAGAAACTTGAAAAAATTGATTGTACGAAGCATGGTAAGGAAAAATACTATTTTCTGCCAGAAAAGGTGAAGAAAGCCGAAGATATTCAATTTGATGCTATGCCTCAAGCAAACGAAAGTAGTTTATTAGATAATTGTTAAGAAGCGTTACCGTTTTACCTCGATCTTTATTTTCTTTTGGAAAATCTGGATCGCACTCTGGTAACTATATATTAGTAATATAACTAAATTGCTATGAAAAATTTAAACTATACTTATAGAAAATGCGTAGATGATGCTCAACATTATATATGTGTAAATGATCTTGCTCAGTATCAATGTTACGCTTGTAGGTGCTTATTTGATAAGCAAAAAGTGATAATATGTCTAAAAAAACGCTATTCTGATCAATGGCAAGAAAAATGGAAAATGTTAAAAAAAATTAAACAAAAGGTAAGAAGGGGAAGTTTAGATATTCACTCTTTTACAAAGCTAATATGGGAATATAATGGTAAAATTATAGAAAGATATTATTGTGAATATTTGCTATGAATAATGAATTAAAATTTTTTGCTTATTGTAGAAAATCGAGTGAGGATTCTAAGAAACAGATTGCCTCTATTCAAGATCAAGAAAATTCTGTCTCAAAGATGGTTGATACTGAAAAGCTAAATTTAGTGATTCCACCGTTTAAAGAGGAAAAAAGCTCAAAAGATCCTGGCAGGCCGATCTTTAATGAGATGCTTGATAGGATTGAAAAAGGAGAAGCAAATGCAATTATTTGTTGGGATATTGATCGTCTATATCGCAATCCCGTTGATGAGGGTAGATTGAGATGGATGCTTCAAAAGGGTGTCATAAAAGTCATTAGAACGCCTTATAGACAGTTTTACCCTGATGATGCGGGTCTTCTTATGGGTGTAGAGGGAGGAAGGGCTACAGATTACGTTATTCGCCTTTCAAAGAATGTAAAACGTGGGCTGAATAGTAAGGTGATGCAGGGTTGGAGGCCTACAGGTGCACCTATTGGATATAAAAATATCGGTGATGTGGGAGATAAAACGATCGTTCCTGATCCAGAGCGATTTCATATTGTTCGGCAAATGTGGGACTTATTCTTGACTGGTGTCTATCCAGTTTCAAAGATTCACGAAATTGCAAATACTAAATTCGGACTTAGGACGCCTACCCGCAAGAAGCTTGGGGGAAAACCGCTCACTCTTACAAACGTGTATGAGATATTCAACGACGCATTTTATTATGGTTCTTTCTATTGGAATGATCCTGAAAACGGAGAAAGGAAACTCTTTCAGGGAAAACATCAGCCAATGATTACAGAGAAAGAATTTATACGAGCTAAGGCTTTATTAGGAAGAAAAAGCAAGCCTCGACCACAAGTTCGAGAGTTTGCCTTTACTGGATTGGTAGAGTGTGGAGAATGTCATTCTGCGATTACAGCAGAAACAAAAGAGCAGATTATCTGTACCCAGTGTAAGTATAAGTTTTCATCAGTAAATAAGACTCAGTGTCCAAAATGCCAAACTGATAGCTCTGAAATGAAAAATCCTAAGATTTTAAACTATGTTTATTACCACTGTACGAAGAAAAAGAATAAAAATTGTACGCAGAAGTATATAAAACTCGAAGAATTAGAGAAACAATTCAATGTTGTTTTGGGTGATCTGAAGATTGACGACGATTATTTGAAAATTGCCCTTGATTATCTTCAGGAGAAAGAAAAGAGTTCGGGTACAACAGAAAAAAGCATACGTGTATCCCTTCAAAGTGCCTATGATGACTGCCAAACAAGATTAAAGAATCTGGAGAGGGAATTTACCTCAAGTCAGAATTCAAATCATGAGCTTTATTCTGCTACAGAATATGTTAAATCAAAAAATCAAATTCTTGAAGAAAGAACAGTTGTTGAACAATCGCTATCTAAGGTGAAAGAAAATTTTGACCACTCGATCAGCCAATCTGAAAGGATATTTAATTTTTGTACCTTAGCCCAGAAGGTTTTTAACGGAAAGGACTTAAAAAAGAAAAGGGAGATTTTTTCTACAATTGGCTCGAACCTAACATTAAAAGACCAGAAACTTATTATTGACAGGCTTCATCCGTATTTGTTGATTGAAAACGAATTGAAAGAGCAGAAGAAGCTATATTCTGCGCTCGAACCTGAAAAGGAGGGCTATGCAGAAAGGAAAAAAGCGGCTTTCGCCGCTTCAGTTCCTTCTTGGCTCCGGGAGTAGGGATCGAACCTACGACCAATCGCTTAACAGGCGATTGCTCTACCGCTGAGCTATCCCGGAATGATCTTTACTTTTTGGTAAAGAATGTGCTGAAATTTCTTGTGCTTGCAGGTTTTTACCCGTACAAGCTTCAACAC
>JARIHA010000032.1 GCA_029288475.1 Candidatus Tayloriibacteriota bacterium
TAGGCAATAAAACATTCTTTCTCCGTCCCAAGCTAAGAGTGAGGACTTCGAAAGAATGTTTTATTGCCTATCTATTGATTCTGGTATTCGTATTTCCAATGAATTTCACTCTTGTGGCAAATTCTTTCAGTTTAGAAAATCAATAGACAACCAGAAAAAAGCTCTTTTTCAACCCCAAGCTAAGAGTGAGGGTTTCAAAAGAGCTTTTTTCTGGTTGTTTAACGATTTACTTGCATTATTTTGGCAAATATGTAGAATAAAGGACATTATGGAATTTTCAGTAATCCAAACAGGTGGAAAGCAGTACAAAGTATCTGCAGGAGATACCCTAAAGATCGAGAAGATCACGGGTGATTTCAAGAAGGGTGATAAGATCACTTTTGATAAGGTATTGCTTTGGGATAATGGAAAGGATACTACAATAGGAGCTCCCTTCATTTCAGGGGCAAAAGTACTCGCTACTCTCGAGGAAATAGGACGAAGCGCTAAGGTGAACGTCATCAAGTACAAGCAAAAGAGCCGATATTTCAAAAAGAACGGCCACCGACAGCCATACTTTAAGGTAAAGATCGACGCTCTCAAATAATCACAAAAAACCGCATCTTAAGAGATGCGGTTTTTTGTTTTTTAAACATGCACCAAAAATGCATGAGCTAGCGTATAATACTGTTAAGGTTTAAAAACTATTATTGTATTTTTACTTATGAAAAAAACATTATTGAGAACAGTGGGTGGAATTATTCTTTCTTTAGTCATCTTTTTTGGTATAGCAGTGCCTGCTTATGCCGCAGTACCAAACATCACAAGCGCAAAGATCACTGGTCCCAATACAGTCACCCTTGTTTTTTCTGAAGCGGTAAGTACAAGTATCGGAAGCTATACAAACTTAAGCGGCAATTTAAATGGAAGAAATATTATTGCAGTAAACGGAAGCGGCAGCAACACGATCAATCTTACGTTTGATGGCGGTTCACTTCCTGCCAATGCTACGGGTGGCCTTACTATAGGCGGGAGCACAGTCAGTCTGAGTGACAATTCTCCTTTTGGTGGAAGCACGGTCAATATTGCCGATGCACAAATCCCTGTACTTACTTCTTTCACTCTTTCTTCAAATAATGTAAACAATACGCTTGCGGGAGTAGGAAATGTTATCATGATTAGTTTTACTGTTAATGAACCAGTAGTTTCTCCGAGTGTCACTGTTGACGGTCATGCTCTTTCTATAAATGGTTCTGGGAATGGCCCTTTTACCGCTCAGTACACGCTGACGAGCAATGACAGCAGTGCTTCTATTCCTGTCGCTCTTAGTTTCAATGATTACGCAAATAACAGCGGTAGAGTAAGTATGATAATGGGGAATCAAAGTACTGCTGGCACTTCTATTGCTTCGATTACTTCAAATGCCAACACCATTGGTTCTCTTAAGATAGGCGATTCAATTTATTTCACTCTGACTCCTGCGACAATATCGCCAAATGCTACGATTTCAGGTTCATACAACAATGTACCTCTTTCTTGGACAACGCAGAATAATGGCCAGACCTATAACGCAACCTATACGGTCATTGGAGGAAACAATGATGCAACCAGTCCTCTTCAAATAAGCAATGTAACCCTTACTGATGTTACGGGTTCTGTTAGTGCTCCTGCATCAGGAAATGATATTTTGAGAACTATCGATGCTCACGGGCCTCTTGTGTCTGAAGTTTCTCCTGTGTTAAATCCAAGTGCAAATTCAACTCCATCATATGTATTTAGTTCGAGTGAAAACGGTACTATTACTTATGGCGGTGATTGTTCGAGTGGAACGGTCAATGCTTCTGCGGGCAACAATACAATTATCTTTAATCCGCTTGCCATTGGTCTTCACAATAATTGTGTTATTGCTGTTCGCGATTATGCAGGTAATACGGGTAACCAAATGCTGGTCACTCCATTTAGCGTAACTTCTACTGTTGCATCATCAGTAGTTCCCACTTCCTCACCTTCTACGTCGAGCGGCACAACTGGAGTGACTTCAACTTCAGCTGCTATCCAAAGCTTATTGGCTCAGATCGCTTCTTTGCAAAATCAATCTTCTACAGTGCCGGCTGCGGCTTCGATTTACAAATTTAATAATCCTTTGGATTTAGGTTCAAAGGGTGAAGATGTACGTCAGCTCCAGCTTCGCCTTACTGCTGAGGGTGTTTATAGCGGACCTGCAAATGGTACCTATGGTCCGCTTACTGAAGCAGCAGTGAAGCACTATCAGAAAGCCCATGGCCTGTCTCAACTTGGAAATGTGGGGCCGGGAACAAGAGCGGCACTTAATGGCTAGTGAAAGGTGTGATATATTAATATAGTTAATTCATTTAATTTAATTCATGAAATATCTTAAACAAATCATCATATCAGCACTCGTGATCATCGTATTCATTGCTTATGCGGTGTATTATCGAACAAATAATGCAAGCACAGCATATGTGGCACCTACTCCAACGCCAACTTCTACAGATAATGGCCAAACCGTTGGAACAACAGGTCCGACCCCAACGCCGACACCTACTTCACAGTATAAGGATGGTACCTATACTGGAAAAGTTGCAGATGCATATTTTGGAAATCTTCAAGTAAAAGCGATAGTAACAGGTGGAAAATTGGCAGATGTTCAGTTCTTGCAGTACCCAAATGACAATACAGAATCAAAACAGATCAATACTCGCTCAAACGCACTTCTTAAGACTGAAGCGATCCAGTCACAGAGCGCTCAGGTCAATGTTGTTTCTGGAGCAACTCAGTCAAGCCAGGCTTTTGTAGAATCTCTCAAATCAGCTCTTTCTCAGGCTGTTAACGCTTAACCTTAACCATGAGGCAAACCAGAGTATTAATGGGAATGCCCATCACTGTAGAGGTGGTAGATGATGATGCTGAAGAGGCGATCAATGCGGTGTATTCATATTTTGAGTATGTCGATGAAAAATTTAGCACTTACAAAGATACGAGCGAAATAAGCCAGATCAATAAAGGCCTTTTGAAGCCGGAGCAATTCAGCTCTGATATGAACGAAATATTTGATCTATCCCAGAGAACAAAAGAAGAGTCTCATGGCTACTTCGATATTTCTCGCGGAGAAGGTGACGGCTATGATCCATCAGGTATCGTGAAGGGCTGGGCGATTTACAATGCTGCAAAACTTCTTCAAAGCATAGGATTCCATAATTTTTTTGTTGATGCGGGTGGGGATATTCAGGTATCAGGAAAGAATGCTGAAGGAAAAACATGGACTGTAGGCATTCGCGATCCTTTTGATAAGACCCAACAGAAGATCGTAAAGAAACTCTTTATTCAGAGCGAAGGCGTGGCAACATCCGGTACATATATTCGAGGCCAGCATATTTATAATCCCAAAGAGAGGGCTTCTCGCATTACTGATATTGTGAGCCTTACAGTGATTGGCCCAAATGTCTATGAAGCAGATCGCTTTGCAACTGCCGCATTTGCCATGGGCAGGGCAGGCATTCAGTTTATTGAGGGGCTCGAAGGTTTTGAAGGTTACTTGATAGATACAGAAGGAATTGCCACTATGACTAGTGGTTTTGAACGGTATACGAAAGAGCGATAAAAAGATATTGTATAAATTATACGCATGAATATCATAAAAAGATTACTTCGGCCAATAGACAATTTTCTCGACAGGACAACAATGTATCGTCTAGTGGTCTATGTATTGTGCGCTTATTTGATCATCGCATTTATTTTCAGTGCATTTGGACTTCTTTCTTTCTCAGCTATTTCACTAGTCATTTCTTCCATCATTATTCTTGCTGTTTGTTGGATAACAAACAAGCTCTTTTCCTATTCTTTCAATGCTCCGGCAAACGTTGAATCAATCTACATTACGGCTTTAATTCTTGCCTTGATTATCACGCCGCCTCAAGTTGGCGCATTCCTTACTTACTTATCTCTTGCGGCATGGGCATCAGTGTGGGCGATGGCTTCCAAGTATATCTTTGCAATCGGTAAAAAACATCTCTTTAATCCTGCCGCATTTGGAGTTTTAATAACGGCTTTCGTTCTCAATCAATCTGCAAGCTGGTGGATAGGCACTCACTGGCTCATGCCGTTCGTTTTGATCGGTGGTATTCTTATCATCAGGAAAATACGAAGGGCAGATTTGTTCTGGGCATTTTTTATTGCGGCGGCGATCAGTATTTTGCTCGGAGGACTACTTCGAGGTTTCGATGTTGTCAGTGTGGCTCAAAAAGCTCTTCTCGATTCTCCACTTTTATTCTTCTCTTTTGTAATGATCACCGAGCCGTTGACTACGCCGCCAACTCGAAAGCTCAGAATAGCTTACGGAGCACTGGTCGGGCTTATCTTTGCACCCTCTATTCATATTGGGGGAATATACTCTACTCCCGAGCTCGCTCTTATTGTAGGCAATGTCTTTTCTTATTTGGTCAGTCCAAAGCAAAAGCTTTTACTTAAGCTAAAAGAGAAGATACAGCTCACCCCCGATGTATTTGAATTGGTGTTTCAGACAGACAAAAAACTTCCTTTTAAGCCCGGGCAGTATATGGAGTGGACATTGGCTCATCAGACTCCAGATAATAGAGGCAATCGAAGATATTTTACTATTGCTTCTTCTCCCACCGAAAAAGATATTAAAATGGGTGTGAAGTTTTACAAGGATTCAAGCAGTTATAAGAACAAACTTCAAGATTTGAAAGAGGGTGATGTGGTAGTGGCTTCCCAGCTCGCGGGAGACTTCGTATTGCCGACAGATAAAAGCAAGAAATTAGTATTCTTGGCAGGAGGTATCGGAGTGACGCCGTTTAAGAGTATGATCCAGTATATGATGGACACCGGAGAAAAACGTCCTATTGTATTTTTGTACTCAAACAAGACAGTTGCAGACATTGCGTATAAAGAATTTTTTGATCGGGCTGAAAAACAGCTTGGAATAAAAATGGTCTACGTGGTAGGGAACAGCGAGGGTGATCGCGCTACGCGATTTATCAGAGCGGCTGTCATTGATATGGATTTACTCATGAGCGAAGTGCCTGATTACAAGGAAAGGGTCTTTTACGTATCAGGACCGCGGGTAATGGTCACCGCTTTTCAAGAAATCTTAGGAACAATAGGCGTTAAGCCAGAGCACATTAAAACCGACTTTTTCCCAGGTTTTGTATAGGCTATTTGACAAAATACGGACTTTTGTTATATAATATGGACTTAATAAACCTAAATCTCATATTACGTGGAAAACAACAGAAATCAGAGCGGTAAATCATCTTTTAGTTCAAATAAAGGCCCATACAAGGCGCCATTCAAAAAAAGCACTGGCACTAGTGCCGGTCGTGGTAGTTACTTAGGAAAGCCGAGTTATTCGTCTTCTTCATACGGGGGTTCAAAACCTCGTACTGGAGGAAGCACTGGTACTAGCCCTAGTCGCGGTGGTTACGCAGGAAGTCGTCCTTCATACGGAGGCGGCTATACCAGTCGTGTAAATCGTGGCGGCGGAGCTTCTCATCGAGGAGGCAATCGCGGAGGCCGTGGCGGCGGAAAAAGCCAGCATATTGATGTGGCTCGATTTATCAACAAATCAGTCATCACTGAGCAGGTAGAGCATTTTGTGCCCGAGCATCTTTTTGCTGATTTTGCTATCGACGAACGTCTCAAGAGCAATATTATTACCAAGGGTTACAGTGCCCCAACTCCTATTCAGGATCGCACCATTCCTCATATTCTCCGAGGTTCAGATGTAGTGGGTATTGCCAATACTGGTACTGGTAAGACTGCAGCTTTCCTTATTCCTCTTATAAACAAAGTACTCTTGGCTCCAAGAGAGTGCGTGCTTATCGTGGTGCCTACCCGAGAGCTTGCTATTCAGATCGACCAAGAATTTGCCGGCTTTACCAAAGGCCTTGGTATTTATTCTGTATGCTGTGTCGGAGGTGCTCCGATTGGCAAGCAGATCTCTGAACTGCGCCGTGGAGGAAACTTCATCATAGGTACTCCAGGACGACTTAAAGATCTTGTTCAGCGAAACCTCATCAATCTTTCTCATTTTAATACTATCGTTCTTGACGAAGCTGATCGAATGCTCGACATGGGATTTATCGGCGATATGAAGTTCATGATGGCAAAAATGCCAGTACGACGCCATACGCTCTTTTTCTCAGCAACACTTTCTCACGAAATTGAAGCATTGATTAAGGACTTCCTCAAGGAACCAGTGCGAATCTCAGTGAAAACTCAGGATACTTCAAAGAACGTTGAACAGGACATTGTTCGTGTACAGCAGGGTGACAAGGTTGCTATTCTCCAAGACCTACTTCGCCAGCCTGAATTCAGTAAGGTTCTTATTTTCGGACGCACCAAGCACGGCGTAGAAAAGCTTTCAAAAGTGCTCGCCCAGAAAGGCTTTAAGGCTGAATCTATTCATGGAAACAAAAATCATTCAAAACGCCAGAGAGCATTGGGTCTCTTTAAGGATGATCATATTCAGATTCTTGTGGCTACGGACGTTGCCGCTCGAGGTCTCGATATTGCCGGAGTAAGTCATGTGATCAACTACGATATTCCTGCTACTTACGACGATTATGTCCACCGAATTGGCCGAACTGGCCGCGGAAACAAGAAAGGAAAGGCACTTACTTTTATAGACTAGTTGGAGTATAATTATCAATTGTATAGAGAGCATCTAGCCTTTATCAATTTATAATTATAAACATGACAAGTAAATCAAAAATGTGGGCCGCAATAGCGGTCGTCGTAGTGGTGATTATCATTATTATTGCTGTTATTAAAATGAACGGTTCTTCTGGCGTGGATCAGTCTATCGCTGCATCTGTCACTCATCCAACACAGACAAATGCTCCGCAGGTTGCATCACAGTCTCAAGCTCAAAACCCAAGCGCAGCTATTACTAGCTCTTCTTCATTTGATCAAGATTTGGCAAATATGGACGCTCAAATGGCTGCATTAAATAGTGATTCTGCAGCAGCCGATAAAGGCCTCAATGATCAGCCAGTTTCTCAGGCTCAATAAAGCTATTAACCTAATCTCTACAATCTATGAAATCATCAAATATGAATAAATATGCCGGTGTAGCTGCGGTAGCCGTTCTCCTGGCTGTTCCATTTCAAGTGAATGCTGCAACAAGAACAACTCTACAAACAAAGCTTCAGCTCGGTGCAAAAGCTGGTTTAAGAACCGCTGATGCTACTTCTACTGCGACTAGTACAACGTCAGTAAATAATGCGGCAAAAATGGCTCGAGCCATAGCACAGGGAGATAAGGAAATTGACCGTAGAGTTGCTGCGCTCAATAGTTTTTCTACCAGAATAGATGCTATGACAAAGATCTCTGATGCAGAAAAAACAGTTCTAAAGAATGAGGTCCAGGTTCAAGTGACTGCACTGACTTCTCTAAGAGCAAAAATTGATGCAGACACTGATGCTAGTGTTCTTAAGACAGACATAAAAGCTATTACTGATTCATATAGAACGTTCGCTCTTTTCATTCCACAAGGGCAGATTTTGGCTGCAGCTGATCGTGCAGGAGGACTTGTTGATACGATGATTGCCGTTGGAATAAAATTTCAGGCCGCAATAACTGCCGCTCAAACTGCAGGAAAAGATATTACTTTTCTTCAAACAACCTATGCAGATTATACTGCAAAGGTTGCTGATGCTACCTCTGCTTATCAAGAAGCTGGAAATATTGTAGCCGCATTGGTACCAGATCAGGGCGATACTACGGTAGCGGCTTCAAATAAGGCTACTTTATTGAAGGCACGAGCGGATATCAAGAAGGCTGTTCAGGATCTCGTAGCCGCTCGAAAGGATGCAAATACAATGCAAAAAACACTTAAGTCATTTCAGCCAAAGACAAACGTCAACGTAAACGCTGGTGCAACTACAACAGCAACGTCAACTCATTAATAGTCGGTAAGTAGCTCTTAAAAGAATATATATAAATGAAAACCAACCATATTGGCGTTTTTGGACTGGGAAGAATGGGTGCTCAAATAGCGCGACGGCTCAAGAAGAAGGGTTTTGTAGTTACTGCCTGGAATCGTTCTGAGGAGCCAGTGAAAGCTGTCAAAAAATCAGGTGTATGGGCAACAAATGATCTTGCTGAGGCAGTAGAAAGAATGACTGTCGCTGCAAAGAGTAGTCCGCGCATCTTTTGGGTCATGTTGCCCCAGGGAATCGTAGATGAGTTTATTTTTGGTGCGGATCATCTCGGTCCTTATTTGAAGAAAGGTGACATTGTAATAGATGGAGGAAATTCTTTTTATAAGGATAGTATGAGGAGGGCTGAACAATTACAAAAGAAAGGCATTCATTTCTTTGATTCTGGTACGAGCGGGGGAGTATGGGGGGAGAAAAATGGATTTGCTCTCATGATCGGCGGATCGAAGTCGCAGTGGCCTATAGTAGAACCCTTTGCTAAGGCTCTTTCTTCAGGAAAAAATTATGCCTATCTTGGTAAGGCAGGAGCGGGTCATTTTACTAAAATGGTCCATAATGGCATTGAATATGGAATGATGGAGGCGATTGCCGAAGGGTATGCGGTACTTGAGGCAAGTCCTTTTAAGCTCGATTTGGCTAAAGTGACCAAGGTTTACCAAGAAGGTTCAGTGGTACGAAGCTGGCTTATTGATCTTATGGCGAATATCTTTGAGCAGGAGAATATAAAAACTACTTCAGGAAAAATTGACGCTACGGGTGAAGGTCAGTGGACGGTAGAAGCAGGAAAGGAATTCGGTATTGATGTACGCGTCATTGAAGATTCTTTAAAGGTAAGACAGGAGTCTACGGACCCAAAGAACCAACAGAAATTTTCAAATAAGATCGTAGCCCTGCTTCGTAAGCAGTTTGGCGGCCACGCTATCCACAAAAAATAAAAGCAAGAAAAATGAGAGCAAAAAACCGCCATTAGGCGGTTTTTTGAGTTTTGTTTATGCAGCGTACGCAGGCTATCTGTCCCTCTCGGGTCTTGAGATATTTGTTGCCGCAAAGGCACACCACAATAGGAGTTTTGAGCGGAAGCTGTATTTTGTATGTCCAACCGCTTTTCTTTATCATTTATGTATAATATCACTTTAGCTTATTATTGTCAAATCCTTTTCCTTGTGGTGAAATATGGCTCTGAACCGATGAGTTTGTCCGCCGTGACGAATGTAAAGTTCTTCGCTTTCAGCTGTTTAATGACCTCTGGGAGGGCAGTGATGAGGTTTTCTCGAGGGTAGCCTACATGAGTATCTCGTCCGTCATGGAAAAGGATAATTGAATCAGGCTGGGCACTATCTATCACTTTTTTTACTATTTCTGCACTGGTCGTGCTAGCATTCCAGTCTTCGGGATCGATATTCCACATCACTGTGCTATAACCTGCATCTTCAAGTGCTTTTCTCATCTCAGACGAGCTCTTTCCGTAGGGTGGTCGAAATAATCGAGGGCTCACATTTCCTGCAGATTCAATTGCTGTTTCCGCTTCATCAAGATTTTTCTTAAAATCTGAGGTGCTCAACGTATCGAGTTTTTCGGAGTGGTCATAGCTG
>JARIHA010000039.1 GCA_029288475.1 Candidatus Tayloriibacteriota bacterium
GTGCTGAAGAAGTAGACGAAGCAGGATTTTAAAAGAAAGGAGCTTATGAAATACTCAGAAGCCAAGCAGTATTTGAAGAAGGGGATGATAATTGATTTCAAAGGACATCCTCAACAGATAGGAGAAATTGATAAGGATCCAGGTGAATCAAATCCTATGACTTTACAGGCAAATGATGGAAACTTCTATTGGCATGAAAGTATAGGTATAAAAAATGCTGACATTAAAATCCTCACCGAAGCAGACGGGGTAACGCCTTGGAAAGATCCTCGAATAGAAGAATGCGCATCCTATAAACCAAAGTTCAAGGTTGGGGATAGGGTGAGATGTATAGATAGCTGGTTTGATTATTACAAGCAAACTGGTAAAACAGCTACGATTATAAATGCAGATAATCAAAGTTCTTTACTACTTAAAACTGACAATAACGAAAAATGGAAAACAATTTATTGTCAGGCACATCAACTCGAACTCGTAACCGAAGAGCCGAAGGTAACTATGGGTGTGGATCTAGCAGCACCATTTAAATATGGATCCACTTTCATTTACTCAGTCCAACCAGGTTCCATCCTCCCCATTTATCAACAAAAATCATTATATGTTTCCAGTGACCTCCCATATAAATTAATAGACTTCGGCTATGCCGAACCAAAACCAAGATTATTTAATAGAAAGAAAACAATTATGAACAGTGTCATCCAGGCCATCAAGGCCAAGTTGTCCTCTACGGACAAAGTGTTAGTCAAGCATGGTTACTTACATCCAGATGGTTCCCGCACTTCCATGTACGAAAACCAGCTCCAAGAGCTTGCTATGAAGAAGCTCATCGACGCAGAAGATACTTCTGTTTTCAGAAAAGAGCTTGCTGAAGAATTAAGCGAGAGTGAGGAATAAGTGTAATAGGCGACGACAGCCTGTGGTGGAGACTGGATTTATCCAGTAAAGAGAGGTCGTGGGACAGTATCAGCCTTATCCAAAGAGACAACACCACTTTCAATTACGTGTTAATTCACTGGGGAGATAACCAACTCCCTAGCCATCAGCACATAATTAGCAGAAATAAAAATGAAATCTTTAAAGATAACAACTAAAGAAAAGAAGTGGTTTCTAAAAAGGTATTTAGAAGACTATACAGATTTTGATAAAGAAACAATCAAATATTTTCTGAAACATGTAACGGATATTGAAATTCCTAATGAATTCATCTATTTAGGTGAAGATATTACAGCTATTAAATTTAAGATTAAAACAAAATTACCCAAAAGTTTTAAAAATTGGGTAGGAAGTACAGGAGACGCTTCATGAATCTCGAAAAAACAGTCAGAAAATATAGAGAGTTATTTAAGTCAAAACCTCCTGCAACTACTGCACACCAGGCTAAAGGACACTTCTACGTATCTCCTACAACGGCTGAAGTTTACCACTCTGTCACCTACTTCACTGCTTTCATAAAAGACCCCAGCCTGAGCAACTGGAAGATGAATAGGGCAATTGAGTATATTAAAAATTACCTTTTAGAACTCCATGACTTTACAAACATGGATGATGTACTAGAAAAAGCCAAGCTCGCCCCGGAGGGAGAGTTCAGTAATGCCGGCGCGATCGGGACGGCCACACACTCTTGGAGAGAACGGTTCTTCTCCTCCTGGATAGAGTCTGGCCAGATACAGATGACTGATGCTGAAATTGATGCTATCCCCATAAACCCCGACGAAGACCCGGAAGTGATAAGCGGCTGTAGAGCAATTAAAAAATTTCTGAAAGAGACTGGCTACATCCCCGTAGCC
>JARIHA010000065.1 GCA_029288475.1 Candidatus Tayloriibacteriota bacterium
GGTCTTGCTCTGCAAAATCCAAGATAATCACGATCATCCATGTACAATCTTTTACCACAGGAGAATATAAAAGAGCTGAGGAAAGAATATATATTTCATATAGTTTTTGTATGCCTGGTTTTTCTTTTATTCACTGGCATCGTAATATGTGTTTTCCTTTTGCCTTCTTATATCGTTTCAAATAATAGAGAAAAAGCTGCAGCAACTAAAGAGGAAGCGTTAAAAAATTCTACTGCTGCAAAGATAGACCAGTCCACCTCTCTTGCGCTCAAGGATGCGGCAGGCAAGATACAGCTCATCTCAGGTATAAGTGGCAGCAGTGTCCTTTCCGTTATTAAAAAGATTTCTTCATATAACTCAGCGAGTATAAAGATAAATAGTATGTCAGTTGGTCCGATTACGGTAGATAAGACTCAAAAGAGCCAGCCGATCCAATTCAACGGTATCGCAAAGACTCGCGAAAGCTTGATAGCCTTTTCCAAAACACTTCAGGCTGAAAAGGACTTGAGCGGGGTAGTCTTACCGGTATCAAGTTTCGATAAGGATCAGAACATCGACTTTTCATTGAGCTTAGTGCTTCTTGTTAATTAATATGAAAAAACATTCTCATATAATTCAATCTTTGATCTTTCTTGCGGCGCTCACCGCAGTTGTATTTGTTGCATGTTATCTTTTCTTTAGAGAAATTGAAAAGAAGAATGACCAAACTGCCGCTATCGTGAATGAGATCCAAACTGAGACTGATAGGCAGAATAATCTTCAGTCACTCAATCTTGTCTTGCAAAATTCTGAGGCAGAGCGAAATCAGCTCAATTCATTTATTCTGCCGAATGATGCTTTCGTACCATATATTGAATCACTTGAACGTCAGGCAAAGACTATCGGAGTAGCTATGACTGATTCGTTGGACACAAAACCCGATCCGAGCTCTACTTCAGGAACGGAGTTCTTCCTGATCAGCATGAACATAAGCGGAACTTGGGATAAGGTCATTCAAATGATCAATATCGTTGAGTCTGCACAGTATGCTTCTACTATTGATACGCTTGAGCTCAATAAAAATCTTTCTGATACTAAGAAATCACTTTGGACGGCCGGACTGACCTTGAGAATGCTTAAATACAAATAACATGGAAAACAAGATGAAAAGCGGTTTTTTCAAAAAGGCGGCTGAAAAGGCAAAGATGGGGCCAAGTCATGAGTGGGGATTGGATAACAATCCTTATCGCGATTGGCAGATTATCGTGGTTATCTTTTTTCTCATAAACCTCGGGGTCGTTTTTTCTAGTTATTATTTTTTTGAAGGAATCAGTCAGCGGGAGATAGTGCCTACTACTCAGAGCGTCTCCTCTGGCGATGTTATTCTTGATCAGAAAAAGCTTGATGGAGTGATTGCGAGTTTCGCACTTAAACAATTGGTAGCCACCAGTAGTCAGAAGACATCGGTAAAGGTGATTGATCCGTCGTTGTAGTAGGGTGGGAGGGTAAAGTTGTTGAGCTGGCGCCAATTTACCAGTACACTTTCATTTTTTTGGTTTTTGAGATAGGCTAATTTCACGCTCTCGTAGTTCAATGGATAGAACAGGACTCTTCTAAGGTCTTGATGTAGGTTCGATTCCTACCGAGAGCACCAGTAAGCGAAGCGAACGCAGTGCTCGAGAGCAGGCACCTGCGTGCCTGCGGGTAGGAATCGAAAGGCTTTCTCTGTTTTCCGAAGCGAAGCTTCGAAAAACTAGAAAGCCACGCGGCGTAGCCGAGATTCCTACTCTTTGGATTTAACCTCTAGAAATAAAAAATGTACAAGAAAAAACCAGTCTTCATGACTGGTTTTTTCTTTGCGGGTGGGCGATGCAGGACTTGAACCTGCGACCTTCTCAGTGTAAATGAGCTGCTCTACCAACTGAGCTAATCGCCCGCTTTGTGTATCCAATGAGCACAGTTTCGTACCGGTTGGATAGCTTTTTTCAAAATTTCACGCTAACATGAACTAGCGTAACGCATATTTTCGCTTTTATCAAGTATCACAGCCATGACCACTCCATCTTTAACTGTTCCTATCCTCTACGAGGACACTGATTTTCTCGTCATTAATAAGCCAGCAGGGCTGGTTGTTCATGCCGATGGAAAAAGCAAAGAACTGACCTTAGTAGACTGGATTCTAAATAAGTATCCTGAGATGAAGGAAGTGGGGGAACCGCTCACTCTCTCAAACGGAACCGTTATCTTTCGCCCTGGTATTGTCCACCGCATAGATCGTGAGACATCAGGAATTCTTCTTATCGCTAAAAATCAGCCGGCATATTTACACGCAAAGGAACAATTTCAAGATCGTACAATAACCAAGACCTATCATTTGTTCGTTCATGGTTCAGTGCAAGCGATGAAAGGCAAGATTGATCGTCCTATCGGCCGTAGCAAGAATGATTTTCGCAAATGGACGGCTCAGCGAGGTACTCGAGGTGAACTTCGAGAAGCAGTCACTGAGTACAAGCTTTTGGCCAAGGGGGGAAGTAGGGACGAATTCTATTCCTATGTCGAAGCACATCCTCTTACCGGCAGAACTCATCAGATAAGGGTGCATTTCAAGGCTATCAATCATCCAGTGGTCGCAGACCCATTGTACGGCCCAGAACGGCACTCTCCGGGGCCTTTGGGCTTCGAGCGATTAGCTCTCCACGCTTCATTTATTGCCTTTACCGACATGAAGGGTAATAAAGTGGAAGTGAAGGCTCCATTGCCGGCTGATTTTGAAATTGCCCTGCAAAAACTCAAGGAACTCGAAAAGAACCCCTCAAATCTTGCCTAAATAAGTGTCTTGTGATAGATTATCCCTACTTATGAAAGGAGTAACAATCTCACCAATAAACGTTGAAGAACGAAAGAAGCTAGACCTTCGCGCAGGCGATACGGTAAAGGTATGGCAGAAGATCAAGGAAGGCGACAAGAGCCGACTCCAGATGTTCGAAGGACTTGTCTTGTCTCGAAAGCACGGTGCTGAGGCAGGAGGAACATTCACTGTACGACGCGTAGCCAGCGGAGTAGGAGTGGAGAAGATCTTTCCGTTCTACTCTCCAGTTATCGACAAGATAGAGGTAGTGAAGCGAGCAAAGGTAAGACGAGCAAAGC
>JARIHA010000042.1 GCA_029288475.1 Candidatus Tayloriibacteriota bacterium
AGTTGGAGATATGAAAGAAGTCAAAGGCACCGCTGCCTCCCGCGGTAAAGTTAAGGGAATTGTTCACATAATTGATAATGCCCAACATATTCCCGAATTCAAAGATGGAGAGATTTTAGTTACCTATCAAACAACCATTGAATTTACGCCACTTTTTCGAAAGGCGATCGGGGTGATTACGGATGAAGGCGGTATGTCTTGTCATGCTGCCATAGTAAGTAGAGAGTTTAAATTGCCTTGTATAGTGGGTACTCGGGTTGCAACACGAGCTTTTAAGACTGGAGACATGGTTGAACTCGATGCTAATTCGGGAGTAATAAAGAAGATCAATTAATATAAATTTATATGTCTAAAGAACAAGGATCATTTGAAGTTGGAGTGTCACGGCACGCTCCTAAAATAGAAAGGCAGGGAGAAACTGTTGATGTGAGAACCCAAGAGGTGGATATTGAGGCAGCGAAAGAGGAGCTGGAGTCCAGAGTTCGTTTCTTGTTGGAAAATCTGGAGAAATCTCCTGAGGGCACGATCATGGCCCTTGAGCCGTCAAATGTGAAACGTGCGCAACAAACGGCAGATTTATTTGAAGAGAAATTTAAAGAATTGCTTGAGGGCAGGTCTGACATACAGATTGTCGAACTGGGAAACGATGAAAAAAGCGCAAATCAAACATTGGATGAAATAAAATCTAACCCTCACTGTAAGTATATTATTTCAGATCTTCGACCAACATGGCTTATTGGCTTTAAGGAAAATGATCCGACTTTGCCACGTTTTAATGAATGGAAGAAGCGATTGAATGGTGACGAACATTTAACTGCAAAAATCTGGGCCTTACGTAGTGGCGAGGCTGCTTCACTTAAAGATGAAATGGCGGATGCCGGTTTTTCAGTTGGCGAGGAAGAGCTAAATCCAAAACAGTTTGAAATAGTTCCGGAAACTCAAATTTTGCGCATGATTACTTGGATGAAGGCCATGAAGAATATTGGCGAATCTCATTTTTCAGATAGGACGATGATTCTTGAGGGCGTCTCCCATAATATCAGATCGGATATGACCACTCTTATGCTGCTTGGCGAAGATGTTTCTCTCGAGTCGATCAATCGAGTGCTTGGAGGAAAGTTTCGCGATCCTTTTGAGAGATCAAGCGTGACCTTTTTAAAGGACGGTGAAGTGGTAGTAGCGTTTCGGGATAAGGAAAAAAGATATTCTGCGGAAGAATTTGAAAAGCTCGTTCAGCATATTTCAGATGAAAAAATAAGGCGAGAAAAGGAGTGGAATATAAGTGAGATAAAATAATTTCATGAACATCTACTTTATCATTCTCATCACTGTTGGAGTCTTGCTTCTCATGTGGATGCTTGTTGGATATTTTACTTCAAATGCCGAACAGGCAAAGTATTCGGTACTTAAAAAGGCAGAAGGCTATGAGATCAGAAATTATCCCGTTCATATTGTTGCCCAAACGGTTGTTGAAGGCACGAGGGTAAATGGCAATGCCTTCAATAAGGGATTTACCATCATTGCGCAGTATATATTCGGAGGAAATGTTAAAAAGAAAAGTATCGCCATGACTGCACCGGTTACTGCACAGCAGGGATCATCAGAGAAGATAGCAATGACCGCTCCTGTCACCGCAACTGCAGAAGGTAATTCGCAGGTGATCTCCTTTGTCATGCCGAGCGGGTATACCCTTGAGACATTGCCTACTCCTAATGATTCTAGAATAAAGCTCGTTGAGGTGCCGGAACAAAAAAGGGCGGTGCTTACGTTTTCTTGGTATAGGACGGATCGTCGGTTTGAAAAGATGCGCACGCGGCTGTTTGCAGATCTTGCTCGTGACAATGTTAAGGTAATTGGCACTTCACTATTTGCCGGCTACAATCCTCCATGGACTCCGCCTTGGATGAATCGAAATGAAGTAATGGTGCAGGTTCAATACTAGTTGAATATGAAAGTCATTGTTAAAGATAAAATGCAGAGGTATGAATACGATTGCGTAGAGCCAATGGGGAAGCATTTTGATCCGGAGTTCAAGCCGGAGCTTACTCCAAAGGAAATGCTTCGTCTTGGTGTGTTTGGCGGCAAGTATATGACCGATTGTGCGGAAGAATTTCCAGCTGACTGGTACAAAAATGCCAAGCTTGATCCGATAAAACACGATCCGGAGCTCAATTTTTTCAAGATAAACGCCAGTCAGCCCTTGTCTGTCTGGAGAAAGAACGGCTGGATATACAAAGATGATCCGCGAGGCTGGTTTCAGTGGTATTGCCGCTATTATATGGGCAGAAGAATTCCTGAGGAAGATAAGCGGCAGATCAGACGATGGAAAATGATGAGAAGGCATGTGGCGCAGATCTTGAGGAATTGTGCAGCAGGTGATCTGTTTTGTCGAAGGAAACAGCGGCAAGCTTTGCTCCATTGGGCATATGATAGTAGGAAGTTATAACTGTAGATTTATCAGTAGGTATTCTGTATAATCTTTTTTGATATGTAAAGGCAGGATAAAAAAATATGATAAAATAAGCCGCAATACTAGTTAAATATTAAACACATGGAAAGAATAAATTTTTCAGCAAATACTCCAGAAGATCAAGAAAAGGAACTTGAAATGACACCTTTTCGTCCTGAGGTGTTTGACGCATCTATCCAGCAATCAATAGCTCAATTGCAGGTTAATGTAGGAATTATTTTTGGTAAATTTAAAGAAAAGGAGACGAGTGAATTAAGAGAATATCAAGTTAAGCAGCTAGAATTGATGAGGCAAGCAATTGAGCAGGCTACCATCATGTCAGCTGAATTTAAAAGACAAACTGCTCCTTGGGATTAATTTGGCATTACGAAGCTTTAGGCTTGTTGTATAATAAAAATATGAGAAAAATAATTGTATCTGAGATGTTGAGTGTTGACGGTTTTTTTGCGGGGCCAAAAGGTGAATTGGATTGGCACTTAGTTGATGTGGAATTTAATGAATACGCTATAGATATGTTGAACAATGCAGACATGCTTTTGTTTGGACGTATTACCTATGATTTGATGGCAAGTTATTGGCCGACTTCAGCTGGCCTTGAGGATGATCCGATTGTCGCTGGTAAAATGAATAGTCTGGCAAAAATTGTCTTTTCTAAAAATATGAAGAAAGCGGATTGGAATCAGACGAAAGTCCTGCATGAAATTAACGAAGACGAGATTAGGAAAATGAAGGAGATGCCCGGTAAGGATATTTTACTTCTCGGAAGCGGTACGATAGTAACTGCTTTTGCTGAACTTGAATTGATTGACGAATATCGTCTGATCATTAGTCCCATAGTGCTCGGGAAGGGAAAATCACTTTTTGCAGGTCTTCATAAAAAACTTAATTTCAAACTTCTAAAGACTAAAACGATGAACTCAGGAAATGTGGTGATGTACTACCAACAGGCATGAAAAAATTACAAAAAATAGCACTTGTTGTAGTCCTGGCTCTCATTCTCTTATTCATGCTTGTTGAAGGCTATTTTCTTAAGAACAAATCGGCCGGAGTAGATAAGGAAGCAGGCGTAAGTATCTCTCAGCTATCAAATGCAACTCTTCCTGATTTTATTTTTAGCAGTAATCAGCCATTTCTTTTAAAAGATGGAAAATATACACAGTATGGCGATCAGGGAGAGCCAGGTGTATCTATTGAATTAGATTCTGCCACTTCAACATACGCTTATGGTGATCTCAATGGAGATGGACTTGCTGATATTGCAGCAGTGTTTGATGTGACTACTGGCGGTACTGGGTATTTTCGTTATCTCACTGTGTTTACCAATGATGATGGTATGCCTCGTTATGCAACTTCAACTGAGCTTGGCGACAGGGTGAAGATAAATAAAATCTCAATCAATGGCGGAATTATTAGCGCAGATATTGTTACTCAAGGTCCGACTGATCCGATGTGTTGTGCTAGTTTGCCAGAAACACTCAAGTACAAACTTTCAGGCAATATGCTTGTTGAAGTAAATCAATAAGCGGACATTTGAGTAGATTTATTCTGGACGGCTCGTTTCCAGTGTTCGGATTCTTACTTCGTGATTATTTAAGTGGTTTAAGATTAAGTCCGCTTTTACCTCAACTGCTGTTATTCTTGATTCTAATCGTTCAAAGCGTTCGTCTACATGAGCGAAACCGCGGGCGACCATTAAGGCAAGCTCGTCCAAGGTAATATTTTTAGGCATTGATAACATAGTTAAATTATAATCTGTTGGCATACTCTATTCAACCATAGTGAGTATGAAATCTTGCTGAAGTTTTATTAAAAAATAAAAAGCCACCGCTTGCGCGATGGATGATGTGATTTGTGCTGATGCTAAAGATCAAGCTTGAGCAGGCGAGGGTACTTCCGGAAAGCGGTTGATGATTCTTAGTTTTGAGCTGCCATCTTTGAGGAGAGAAATCGATTTCACTGCAAGTGAAACCCGAAATTCTGGATTAAGAGCGTTCCAGTATGCTTGAATGATATCCTCGTGACTTCCGCTTAGCGGCACGAGCAAGGGTTCGCCCCGGAATGGGGGAAGTGGATTCCCGTCCCCGCTGTAGGTGGTGATGCAACGGCCAAAGCCGAGAGGCATTCCTTCGTATTGGAAAAGCTGGCGATCACTTCCTTCACTGGAATCAGATTTCCGAATGATCGACAGTTGGAAAGCTGGGAGCGTTAAACGCGAGCAGATGCCGCTAATGCGAGAAGTGTAATTTGGTGCGTCAGGCTCGTGATCATGTCGCTCGGCGATGTCCGCCAAACTTGCAGTGGCGTCCAAGTTTAGTGACGATGCGATATCGTCGGTTTGATCTCCATTACTCACGACATAATCAAGAGTATTTTCTCTCATGGCATTATAAATGACCAAGTTCATGTCCTGAATTGTGGCGGGGTCGACAGGATCAGTAAAAACCCTGCCCCCATCGCTGCAAAATCTGCGATTTTGGCTGTTCGAACTTCTTCCCATGATCCAGTAGACCTGAATCATGGATGTTCCTGCTTGGTCCATGCCGATGATGATTCCTCGGCCAGGATAGGAGTTTTTTCTTAAGGCTTCGAAGTTGGGTTCCGCTATATCGTTAATACTCATAGTTGCTCCATTTCTGTTGTTTCAAGGTTTGACTGCCTCGATAACTCTATGTGGCTTTTGGGCTTGTGTCAATAAAAAGGAAAAAAATGACGAAATTCATTAATAATTTAATAGATGTGCTATTCAAAATCATCCTGGTCGGTTATTATAGACTAACTTGTCAATAAATTTGTATGAAAGATAAAAAACCCTCTACATTAAGGCGCGTTGCCTCGTTTTTTAAGAACCGCAAGAAAACGGTGGTTTTTTTGTTGCTGATTATCACTGTTTCGCAGGTTATCAGCATAATCGTACCTTTTATTTCAAAGACACTGATCGATGTATTGACTGCTTATATAAAGGTATCAGGTACTGCTGGGGTTACTCCTCCGTGGAGCGTTTTACTCTACTGTACGTTAGGAATTCTGATCGCTACGCTTATAAGCAGTGGCTTGCAGTCTGTCTATCAATACTATTTGTTTGAAATGACGACAAAAGTAGAGGACGAGGTAAGGGGACTGGCATTCGAAAAATATTTGAAACTACAATCACTTTTTCACCATGGTTCGTCAAGTGGGCAGATAATCGGACGCATTGAGCGCGGAGGTGTTTCTTTTTACACTACGATAAACGACATTATTGGTCAAAACTTGATTCCGCCACTTATTATCTTTATCGGCTCTTTCGCCGCGCTTCTCTATGAAAATCCATGGATCGCTCTTGCGGTGCTTGTGCCGTTTCCTATCTATCTTTTGGCTACTCGACGCGTGGCAAATAAAATTTACACCATTGAACAAAAGGCAAACGATGCATTTGAAAATGTATCGAAGGAAATGTATGACGTGGCAGGAAATGTTCTTACGGTAAAAAAGTTCTCTCAAGAGGATGCGGAGAAACACAACCAAGACAAGCTCATGCATGGAGCGCGAGAGATTCAGTATGGAGGAGAACGTCTCTGGGGACAGATCGAAAATATTCAGACAGCGATTGCAACGCTTGGGCGTGTTGCAGTGCTGGCTTTGAGTGCCTGGTTTGTGTTGAACGGTTCTGCAACTATCGGCCAGTTTGTGCTCTTTGTCACTTTGCAAAACATGGCCTATCAGCCTCTTACTCAGCTTTCATCTCTCTTCACTCGCATTCGAAGAAATACCACTCGCATTGATCGCTTGTTTGCGATCTTGGATGAACCGCTTCATGTGGTGGATGCAAGTAATGCAATTGAATTGCCACTTCTTGGAAAGCAGATAGAATTTAAAGACGTTTCCTTCTCTTATCGAAACGATGGTCAGCATGCTCTAAAGGATCTTAATGTAATTATACCCGCTGGTACTACCTGCGCGCTTGTTGGAAGATCAGGAAGTGGGAAGACTACTTTTATTAATTTGCTTTTGCGGTCGTATGATCCTCAGCAGGGAGTAGTGATGATCGATGGAGTTGATATTCGAACAGTGACCCAATCAAGTTTGCGGGCACAGATCGCTGTGGTTCCTCAGGAGGTGGATCTTTTTTCCCGAACAGTTATTGATAATATCGCTTACGGCCGTAAGAACGTTACAGAACTGCAAATTGAAAATGCTGCTCACACCGCATTGGCACATGATTTTATTTTGAAACTCGAGGATGGTTACAAGACAGTAGTGGGGGAACGAGGCATCAAACTTTCTGGGGGAGAGCGCCAGAGAATCGGTATTGCCCGCGCTGTTCTTCGTGATCCACGAATTTTGATTTTAGATGAGGCAACCAGTCATCTCGATACGGAAAGTGAGCAATTGATCACAAAAGCTACTGACGCACTGGTAAAGAATAGAACCTCCCTCATTATTGCCCACAGACTTTCTACGGTCATTCATGCAGATAAAATTATTGTCTTTAATTCTGGTACCATAGAGGCAACTGGCACTCATGCAGAACTGCTTCGTTCGAGCCCAACGTATGCAAAATTGCACTCATTGCAATTTGCTGAAGAAGAATAGTGAGGTTATCGGGAGTGAGTATGGTAAACTAGAAGGAATTCGATGGGATTTTTTAATAAAAAAAAGAAAGGACGAAAAATAGCTCGTTCAAGAACTTTGTCTATAATCGGGACAGTGTTTTTGTGTTTGATTGTGGTGTTTGTAATAATTTATGCTTTTAGTTACACCAGTCTTTTTTCTACTGAATATCGAGCTGCTCTGCCTGCATCTTCTTCTGGTATGCCAAATTCACCTTCTCCGTCTTCTACTCCTATTCGACAGCTTCTGGATATTATTGCTTATAATAAGAAGATCGTAGAAGTTGCCAACTATGGTACTACGACCAAAAAGATCCTGGTTCACATTGGGACATCTACTGCTCTTGTTGCTACTACAACTCCAAATCTATGGCCGGTAAAAACGGTGTATCCAAATTTTGGCGCACTTTTACCTTTCGGTCGCATTGTGGCTTATTACGGAAACTTTTATTCGACGAGAATGGGTGTTTTGGGTGAATACCCAGAAGCCGACATGCTTGCTCGGCTTGATGTTGAAGTAAAGAAATGGCAAGCGGCTGATCCGACGACTCCCGTCATACCTGCAATTGATTATATTGCTGTTACTGCGCAGGCAAGCCCTGGTGCAGATGGTAAGTATAGGCTTCGCATGCCGGCGAGCCAGCTTGATTATGCGGTAAAGCTTGCAGACAAGGTGAATGGAATTGTTGTTTTGGATGTACAAGTGGGATTGAGCACGCTTCAGACCGAACTGCCACTTCTCGAAAAATATCTTAAGATGCCGGAAGTACATTTGGCTGTTGATCCTGAGTTTTCTGTGAAGACTGGTGCAAAGCCGGGAACGGTCATCGGTAGTTTAGATGCAGACGATATAAATTATGCAGCTAACTATCTTGCAGGGCTCGTGCGGGAAAATAATCTTCCTCCAAAAATTTTGGTCATTCACCGCTTTACAGTAGATATGGTCACTAATTATAAGAAGATCACTCCTTTGCCCGAGGTTGAGATGATCATGGATATGGACGGCTGGGGTGATCCTGCAAAGAAACTTAATACGTATGATCGGGTAGTGCATCAAGAGCCAGTGCAATTTACTGGGTTTAAATTATTTTACAAGAACGATCTTTTGCCTCCGAGTACTCGATTGCTCACGCCAGAAGATCTGCTAAAACTGAGACCGCAGCCGTTGTTTATTCAGTTTCAGTAGACACGTAATACATCATCGCGTCATGCATGTATTGAGCGAGACCTTTTGCGTACTTCTCGTAATAAGCACTGAATCTCTCGTCGTTTATGTACATTTCTGCGAGTCCTTGATACATCTTAAGGCTTGGTTCGTAGAAAGAACGAAGAGCATTATAGTGCTTTGCGATGAGATCTTGAGTTGTCTTACTTGTTGGTCCTTCTTTCATGCTTGCAACGATTGCTTTCATCAGTTTATCAGCATCTTCTTTAATTTTTGTTTTTTCTATTGGCGTAAGTTTTCCGTATCGTTCTTGCGATTGTTTGTATGCTTTGGTATGGCCCCACCGCTCGCGAGCCTCTTCTGCATATTTTTTTGCATCTTCGTCGCTGAAAGTATCGTAGAGTTTTTTATCATCCATAGTAATTTCTTTGTTAATTTTTTTAATTGTTTCGTCAATTGTTCCTATGAGCGCACTAAGCCGATCTTTTTTTATTTGTATAAGAGCGCGCTGATCATGAAGCGCGGCTTTCATGTCGAAGGTAGGGGAAGAAAGGATTTTTGCTATTTCCTCAAGAGGAAAATCTAGTTCTCGGAAAAAGAGGATCTGTTGAAGTTTCAAAAGGTCTTTTTCTTCATAGGTGCGATAGCCGTTTTGTTTTGTCCGTGCAGGTTTTAAGAGGCCGATTTCATCATAATGATGAAGAGTTCGAACGGTTATTCCTGCAAGGGTCGCTAATTTTTGTATAGTATATGACATAATATTTCTTTCTTGCGGTTTCGACTTCACCATAGCAAATGATAAACTATCACGCAACGTAAGAGTCAAGAGTGTTGGGTCTTGAAGGGCTTTAAAA
>JARIHA010000071.1 GCA_029288475.1 Candidatus Tayloriibacteriota bacterium
AGGTGGTTCGCAGGGATCACAGCTCATCAACGATACCATTATTGATGCCTTGCCTGACATGGTACAAAAATTTCAACTTATTCATCAAACTGGAAAGAATAACTATAAGGAAGTAAAGGGGACTGCTGAAGTCGCACTAAAAGATAATCCGTACAATTATCGGTACAAGCCTTTTGAATACTTGAATGACCTTGCGATGCGCATGTCGGCAGGAGCAGCTGATATTGTCATATCACGCGCAGGTTCTACCTTATTTGAAATTGCAGCATGGGGAGTACCAAGTATTATCATTCCTATCACAAAATCAAATGGCGATCACCAAAGAAAAAATGCGCTTAGCTATGCTCACAGCGGTGCCTGTGTGATTATTGAGGAATTCAATCTCGCCCCACATCTTCTCATATCAGAAATTGATCGATTAATTGCAAATCCAGAAGAAATGAAAAAAATGAGTACTGCCGCTCACGGTTTTGCAAAGCTCGATGCCGCTCATAAGATAGCCGAAGAAATCGTTGTTCTTGCACTTTCTCACGAGAGATAATTACCTATAAAAAACCTAACTTACTAGCTTATTTTTTGACCCTCGTCAGTAAATAATGTACTATTTATTTGTACTTTAGCGGATAAAAAGGCAAAAATAGCCTTATAATCCTTTGTCAAACCAATAAAGCCAACGGAGAAAAGGAGGTAAGAATGAAAAGTTACAAAATTGGAATAATGGCAATCTTGAGCATACTCATGATTGTCTTCACACCGGTGCACTCAAATGCCCAAGTCTCAATGGCAATCGACGGAATATCCTACGGGACGAACATTTGTATCAACATTAAACTAGTGGTTCAAGCCTATGTTGGTTACACTCTGCAGACATCATCGGATTTGTCGGACTCCAACAAGTGGCAGAATATTGCCGTTTTCGAAGGTGACGAAAACACCAATAAATTCTGGCAATTTGTGACTACAAATTCTGCGCAATTTTTTCGCCTAATTAAAAACACGTCACTGACAGTTGCCACTGATGCCGCAAGTCCCGCTTATCAACTAGCACCGGCAAGTTCCGTGGAAGTGACAAACGGGGTCTATCGATTCCATGCCAGCAACGAGGAAGTATTCCTTTACCGACTTGGACTCCAGCTAAGCTCTGGGCATCCACAAAGCGTCTTTCAAGTTAGCGTATGGGATGAATCGACCCAAATCGGTTCTGGAGTTTTTTTAGGAAATTCCACAAACATCCTCATGCCGCTTTCTGTATTCATACCCAAAGACACTGACAAGGAGTTAATCGTTAAAGTTGACCTTGCCGCAATCAACACAGGAAGTCCTGCGATACCGGGAGATGTAATCAAGATCGACATTAACCCATCAGCCACAGCGGCTTATGGATTTAATTCCGGTTTGGATGTATTACCTACTGGATCAACGACAGTCGCTGGTATACAAATACTCAAATCCGTGCCGACCGTTGCTTTGGAAACACTTTCCAGCGTACCGGTTTCAGATGGGCGACTTATCAATTTTAGTATCACCAGTGCTCCCACCGGGGACACGGAGTATGGGACATTCAGTTTTACCCTCGACTCAACAAGAATAACGGTTTCAAACCTACTTCTGTTTTGTTTCACCGATTCAAGCTATACCACGCCGCTTGCCAACGGGACAAACGGAATAGTTGGCGGCGTATCGTTTACCAACAACATTGGCGTATGCCATCTTAGCTCAAACGGGCAACCATTGACCGTTCCAGCCGGAAAAACCTACTACTTCCAACTCCAGGCTACTTCAATAACAGTCTTTGGCTCATCTTATTCAGTGACCACAACACTTCACGGCGATCTCGTTTCTCACCAGCTCGATTCGCTCAGGGGAGCCGCCACAAAGGGGGCGAGCTTCATCTGGTCACCAAATGACCGAGGCCAATCGCTAGTCACTGATCTTGACTGGGTGAATGGTTACCGAGTTCGAGGTCTGCCGTCAAGCGGCCTCATCAAAGTCAGGACGAATTAGGCCTGCTGGCATTCAAAAACGATTCACATCGGCGACACAAAATCATGTCGTCGATTTTTTATATCTGAACAATATTTATGCTATAATCGACCTATTATGGAAACCAAAAGCACAATTCCTGTAGTAACTCGATTTCCTCCAAGTCCGACTGGATTTTTGCATATTGGAAGGGCAAGAACCGCTCTTTTTAATTACCTTTTTGCTAAGCATAATGGAGGGAAACTTGTTTTCAGACTAGAAGATACGGACAAAGAAAGATCAAAACCAGAATACGCCGAAAATATCGTAGAATGCCTAAACTGGCTTGGTATTGCATGGGATAACAAAGAGGTTGCCAAACAATCCGAAAGAAGCGCCATTTACACTTCATATTTAAAGAAAATGGTTGATTCTGGTAAAGCCTATGTTTCGAAAGAAACCGAGGTAAAAGAAGGCGGCCGAGCAGAAGTAATTCGTTTCAAAAATCCAAACATAAAAATTACCTTTCACGATCTTATTCGAGGAGACATTCAATTTGATACGACCGAACTAGGTGACTTCGTCATTGCAAAAGACATGAACGAGCCCCTTTACCATCTAGCTGTAGTGATCGACGATTTTGAAATGGGAGTAACGCATGTAATTCGCGGTGAAGATGGTATTTCAAATACTCCAAGACAAATCCTTATCCAAGAAGCAATCGGCGCTCCACGGCCCCTTTATGCTCACGTACCCCTTATTCTAGGAGCAGACCGGTCAAAGCTTTCTGGTAGGCATGGTGCTGTGGCAGTAACTGAATATCGCAACAAGGGATACCTTCCTGAAGCAATGATAAATTACCTGGCGCTTTTGGGATGGAATCCCGGCACCGAACAGGAGATTTTTAGCATGGATGAACTTATTCGTGATTTTGATATCACAAAAATCCAAAAGAGTGGGGCCATCTTCAATGAAGAAAAACTCAGGTGGATAAATAAAGAGTATTTAAAAAAGCGACCGTCATCTGACTTCGAGGAACTAGTCAAACAATCCCTACTAGAGCTTCATCCTCAACTTAAGCCAGACGAGAAAATGATCAAGAAAGTGACTCCGTTGATCATGGAACGTACAGAAATTTTAAGCGATATCAAAAAACAGCTTGAAGCGGGAGATTTTATTTATTTCTTTACCCAGCCGTCATACGAAGCATCTGCTTTGCTTTGGAAAGGGCAAGCTGATAAAACAACCACGGCCACAAATCTAAATAAGGTTATTTCATTAATGGAGCCGTTGGACGAAGTATCTTTCACTCAAGAAAAAATAAAAGCTGCAATTTGGGATTATGCTACTGAAGTTGGCAGGGGAGAAGTACTCTGGCCTATGAGAATGTCGTTGTCAGGAAAAGAAAGATCTCCTGATCCTTTTGTATTATCAGAACTTCTTGGAAAAACCGAAACACTGAAACGACTACAGACCGCGATAAATAAACTCTCTTAGTATTATGAGAAGGCTTCTTAAAAGCACTTTACTTGCCGTCCTTCTCTTCACGTTTACCTTTGGAAATGCCAATGCTTTGCTCTTTGGCCAAATCTCTTACGCTGCTGATCTTACTGCAGCACAAACAAGCACGATAAACGATCTAAACACAAAAATTAATGAGCATAATGCCACGATAAAACAGCTGGAAGCAGACATCGCCAATTATACCAACCAAGCAAATCAGGCAAATAAGACAGCGCAAAGCCTACAGGGCGCCTTGAATGAGCTCACTCTTACACAAAAAAAACTTACTTCAAGCATATCCCTCACGGAGGCTCAGATCGAGCAAACAAATCTTACGCTTGATCAACTCACGCTTAAGATCACGGAAAAGGAAAAACAAATAGGGGATAGTGGCGACGCGATCAGCAAGGCACTAAAACAGCTTTATCAGTCTGATTCAGAACCGCTGATCGAGACACTTCTTTCATATAAAACTACTTCTGATTTTTGGGATAACATAGAACAAACGGCTCAGTTTCGCGATGCGATCGGAACCCACCTTACCGATCTTAAACAGTTGCAAAAAGATCTTCAAGACGAAAAAGATCAGACTACAAGCGAAAAAAATAAGCTTGTGACACTTGAATCAACGCTTGGAGATCAAAAAAAGATTGTAGACAGTAACAGCAAACAAAAAAACCAACTTCTTACACAAACAAAAGCCCAGGAATCAAGCTATAAAAAGCTTGTTGCACAAAAACAGGCATTACGAGATCAATTTCAACAAGAACTTACTCAGTTTGAATCCCAACTCAAGCTCGCTATTGATCCTTCAAGTATTCCGAAAGCCGGTACAAGCCCTCTTTCGTGGCCTGTCGATAATCCTTATATCACGCAGTATTTCGGCAATACCGATTTTGCCAAGGCCTTCCCCCAACTCTATGGAGGTATCGGGCACAACGGTATTGATCTTCGCGCTGCAATTGGTACTCCGATCAAATCTGCCGCTGACGGTGTTGTCATAGGAACTGGAAATACTGATCTTGTTTGTGCCGGAGCATCGTATGGACAGTGGGTTTTTATCCAACACAATAACGGTCTCTCAACACTTTATGGACACCTTTCACTCATAAAAGCTGTAAAAGGACAGAAGGTTTCAACAGGAGATATTATTGGATATAGTGGACAGACAGGATATGCAACCGGTCCACATCTCCACTTTACTGTATATGCAACACAAGGAGTGCAGATCATGTCGCGCCCAAGTGCAGTATGTAAAGGAACCTATGTCATGCCACTTGCAGATTTGAAAGCCTATCTCAATCCACTTGCTTATTTGCCTCCATATAATCAATAAAAGCTAGTTCTGCCTTTAAATTTGAGCAACTTAGCGTTATACTACCTAGCATAGTATATATAAACACGTATGAAATCTTCTTCAAAAATCATTCAACAAAAAGGCGGTTTGATAAAGACAATTCTCATTATTGTGATTGCTATCGCTATTCTCAGTTATTTAGGATTTGATCTAAAAAAGATTTTTGAATCTGACCAGTCAAAGAGTAACTTTTCTTATGTATGGAACGGCATTGTTTATGCATGGACACATTACTTACGACAGCCCGCTGAATACTTCTGGAGAGTAGTCGTTGTAGGATTCATATGGAACGTACTTGTTCTTCCGGGAATCCATGCTTTACAGGCATTTCAAGCAAAAGGTAACCAGCTCGGCAATTAAATAAAACATAGACAATAAATAATCAGCAACCATGAAGAAAAAACCGATCGACGAATTAAAAAACAGGCTGACCGAGATAACTCACCTTGGTTCAACAATAGCAGTGCTCAATTGGGACCAGCAAGTATTCATGCCGGCAAAAGGTGCGGAGATGCGTGCAAAAACCATCGCTCATTTAAGCGGACTTTACCATATGACTCTTATAGCGATAGATTCCGATGGTCTTCTTACGAATCTTAAGAGTGATCTTGATTTGGAAAGAAAGCAGTTTTCACCAAAAGATAGAGTTATAATCTCCGAAACATGGCGATCTTTCGAACGGGAAAAGAAACTACCCGAAGCATTTGTCAAAGAACTTTCTCAAACTGTGGCTGAAGCGCATACCGTGTGGGTAGAAGCTAAAAACAGTAATAACTTTAAGCTTTTTCAACCTTGGTTGGAAAAAATCGTTGCGCTTAAGCGAAAGGAAGCAAAATATGTCGGTTATGAGGAATCACCTTACGATGCACTCATTGATCTTTATGAACCAGGAATGACGGCCGATCGTGCAGCAGTTATTCTAAACGATTTAAAGGATTTTCTTATTCCATTCATTGAGAAAATAAAGAAGTCTAAGGTCAAACTTAATCCTAAAAAAATTCAAGGTAAATTTCCTATACAGAAGCAAAAAGAATTGAATGAATTGATAGCAAAACAGATAGGCTTTGACCTAACAGCCGGTAGAATTGACGAAAGTGCACATCCATTTACCATCAACTTCAATGCTCTGGATGTACGCTTTACCACCAAATACAGCGAAGAAAATATTATGCAGGCGCTTGGTGCTACTATTCATGAAGCCGGCCACGGCATGTACGAGCAAGGACTGCCATCTGAGTATTTCGGTACCCCATTAAGTGAATCAATCTCTTTAGGAATTCACGAATCCCAGTCGCGCTTTTGGGAGAATATGGTTGGCAAGAGCAAAGAATTTTGGCATTATTTTTATCCAAAGCTCAAAAAGGAGTTTCCCCAACCTTTTTCTAAGATTTCTGCTGACGAATTTTACCTAAACATAAATACTGTCCAGCCTTCGCTTATTCGCATTGAGTCTGATGAAGTAACCTACAATATTCATATCATTATTCGCTTTGAGATAGAAAAGGATCTTATAGAAGGCAGCATCGAGGTAGCAGATGTGCCAAAAATATGGAAAACAAAAATGAAAGAATATCTTGGAATCACTGTGCCGAACGACAGGCAAGGAGCACTTCAAGATGTTCACTGGTCAACAGGAGCTTTTGGTTATTTTCCTACTTATACCTTTGGTAATCTCTATTCTGGCCAGTTTACCGCACAAATGATGAAAGATATTCCTGATATGAAGAAACAAATTGCGAAAGGGAAATTTGATGAAATACTTAATTGGTTGAGAAAAAATATTCATCAGCATGGCAAAATGTATACAGCAGGAAGTCTAGTTAGGGCAGTGACAGGGGAGCCACTTGATAGTAAGTATTTTATTGAATACTTGAAGGAGAAATTTTTTGCTATTTATAAACTTTAAATCAGTTGGTATAAAAAAGTTCTTGCAGTCCTCACTCTTAGCTTGGGACTAAAAGAACTATTTTTATACCAACTGATTTCTGTTTATATATTGAAAATATTATTAGCTTGTGCGACATTATGCTATTTCTCTGCTAAGATATATAAATGAATAAAATTACTGAATCAACTAAGTCTTCTTTGGATAAAAATCTTTCAGCCAAAGTTCGCTGGACTGATGAAAGGATTAAATCTGGGATGAATAAATACTTTGCCGAGTATGGCAGATTCCCAACAACAACAGAAATTGATGAATGTAATTATCTACCCTCAGCAAAACAAATTCAGCGACGCTTTGGAGGCGTTGTTGAAATGCGGAAAGAATTAAAGCTATCTGGTCAGCATGACTTTACTACAGGCAAACATAGCACCGACCGCGCCAACCTAATCGCTAAACGCGGTTTAAACGTCAAAAATAAAGTAGCCCAGTACCTTTCATCATTGTTTGGACAAAGGAAGGTACAAAGAGGATACTTCCTAAGCGATGATAGCCGCACTCGAACCGATTTTTTTGTGCAAGATAAAAGTGGAGGTTTTTTGGTAAATATTTTCTACCCAAAGGATGTACATAACCTCTGTCTCTTATACACATCTGA
>JARIHA010000135.1 GCA_029288475.1 Candidatus Tayloriibacteriota bacterium
CCTCAAAACCTCCATTGGTAAAATCGCCACTCGCCTCTTTTGGGAAAAGCTTGTAGCATGTCCATACATCTGTCAGCGATTGCTTATAAAGAATATTTACCATCTTGGTAATGAGCCATACCCCGCTTCTTGGCAGCCAAAATCCTTTACGTTTCTCATGATGCAGATTGCGGGACCCATAGACAACCGATGCCTTCTGTTCATCAACCGCCTTGAGAAGCCCCTTTATTTCCGACGGATCATATTCCAAATCAGCATCTTGGATAATGCAGTAATCGCCGGTGGCGTGAGAGAGTCCGGTTTTCACGGCAGTGCCTTTTCCTCCATTTTTTTTCTGAAACACTACTTTTATTTTATTCTTATATTTCTTGAGTATTTCCCTGGTACCGTCCGTAGAACAGTCGTCCACGACGATGATCTCTTTTTGCCAATCAGAAAGATCAGCCCTATCAACCCTGTTCAATATTTCTTTAATGGTTCTCGCCTCGTTAAAACACGGTATCACAATAGAGATTTTTTTCATGAGAATTTTTTACTTACCTTATCCTTAAGGAGAACAAAGCCGCAGAGTGCAAATGAGATAATAAATGCATTTACCGGCACTCTAAAGCGCTCATTTACTCCAAGCCCATTGATCATAGTAGTGAGGGCAAAGTAAGCAAGCAGAAAAACTGCGGATACTATTTGCGGAGAACACCATTTATTTCGGATACTATCCACAAGGGTTACTATTCCGAGCAAGAAGGCCAAGATCCACAGAAGCCGAAATACCCCAACCAAAACATAAGGACTGAACACAAGATTTTTTATTATAATGAAAAATTTTCCAGGAGAATGTATGAGCATCATCAAAGCGGGCTTTGAAAGTAGGCCGACATTAATAGGATAGCCTGCATGTTGAATTACCACCAACATTCCATCGTGAGTAAAAAAAGTGAACAAACTAATAAGGCAAAGCTTTATGAGAGCTTCAGGATGCTGCTTGAGAACCGACACAGCCTGGTCTTTATAATACGCGCCATTTGAAAGAGTTATCATTCCTGGATCAGACTCATGATTACGAACGTAACCATTCAACTCGGTCTGAAAATCCGTGCCCTTTTCGACAGCCAGAACAGAAGGTACGAGATATACATATAAATTGTAATCTACTTGGGCGCTCATTCCTACCACTCCGAATTGACGATAATTTCGATATAGCCACGGAGTCAGTATGACTAAAAAAAGAAGTGCAAAAGCGGCAGCTTGGAGGCAAATTTTCTTCGAAAGATTTCTTCTCCAATGAAACAAAATGAATAATGATGCAAAAATGGGTACATATTGCACCGTTGGTTTTGCAAGAGTAGCTACCGCAAGCAACACGGAAGACATGAGTATATTCTTATAGCTCTGCACCTTGAAATAGCGGAAGAAATACAGTACAGAAAACAGAAAAAAGAAAGTAAAAAATGTCTCGGTATAAAAAATATCCGAGAGCAATATCCCAAGAGGTTCGAGTGCGAGAAAAATGCCTGTCCAAAGGGCGATATTTTGCCATTGAGGAAATCGTTCAGAAAATAATTCCCGGGCAATCAATAGACCGAGCACGGGAATGAACGAACCGAGGAGCATCTGACCCAGAATAGTCACGAAATAACTATGAAAAAGAAAAAGTAAACTAGCCATGAACACTGGATATGCAGGAGGACGCAATGGACTGGGAACAAATTTTCCACCAAGCTCGGCGGCAATACCATGACCGTTAAGGAAATCATTGCTCATTTCAAAATAGCCGTCATCCCCCTTTATAGTAGGTATGATGGCATTATGATTGGCATGAAGATTTATACAAAGAAGAAATAATCGCGCAGACAATGCAATTAGGAAAACAATGATCTCCCATTTATATTTTTTTAAAAAAACCATAAAGACAATTATAAGTTAGGAACGGATGAAACTCAATATTGCCTGGGCGCGCATACTCCAGGTATGAGTCGATACAGTATCAAAAGCGTTATGAGTGATTTTTTCTACGTCACGAGCACTAAACGACAGGGCCTGATCGATACCACGCGCCAAATCCTTTGCATCGTCTGGTTTTACCAAGATGGCATTTTTCGAACTAAGAATTTCGGTGACTGAAGGAATATCCGAAGCAACAATTGGCCGCTTGCTCGCCATGTATTCAAACATCTTCATGGGCGATGTATAAAATTTTGAAATATCTTCTTTCGCAGTGTTGGGTAAAACTAATACATCAGCAGCTTTCTGCCAGAGCGGTATTTCTCTGTAATTCCGATGGCCGACCACCACGATACGCTCATTGATGCCATCCTTTAACGCATTCTTCCGTTTAAAAGCTTCTGCATCCTTGGCAGTCCCCCCAACAAAATAACAAGTAACATTCGGGGGTAAATATTGTACAGCATCAGCAAGCGTCTGAACGCCTTTCCATGAATATAGATGGCCAGTATAAACCACGATGGAACGATCTTGAGGTAAACCAAGCTGGGCTCTGGCCGCTTCTTTCATAACCTCAATATCAAACTGCTTGATATCAACAGCATTGGCTTGATAAATGATCTTTTTCTCATCCAAACCAAAAAGCTGCTTGGCTTTTTCGAGTTTCCATTTGTTGTGGATAAGCACCCAGCGCATTCTTTTTATAAAGCGTCCAAACAGCATCGTCTTGCTCTCTGGGAAATCATGCAGTTCGTAAAAAGTATTCTTAAAAGAAAATGAAGCGAACCACAAAGGCAACCATTCGTTGGAATAAATAATATCGTCCCTTTTTGCCTTTGCCAGAAGATAAAACTTGGTACTTATTGAGAAAATCAAAAAACTAAGAAAGAATGCTGCGCGATTAAAGCCTGGAACTGAAAATAGATCAATAGTTGGCAGATACACAACAGAAAAATTATTTCTGAGTCCGTAATAGTGCGACACATTCTGCTTTATACGCCCCAATCTCCTTGGAACAAGTATTGTTACTTCCCTACCTTCATCAGCAAAAGCCTCGGCATTCTTTGCAGTAAACAAAGCCGCCGCCTTTTCGCTTGGAAAACGCCCATGAAAAATCAAAAATATCCTGCCGTCTTTATTTTTTTGCATCATTCTTTTACATTATAGCTGACGATAACGAGCAATAATTTTCTTTACTAAAGAGGAAAGTTCGTGCTGGGATTCAACAGACTGACGAAGTGTCTTTGTGAGCTCAGACAATCGAGACTGGTCCATTTCAGAAAATTCCAAGATCTGTCGGGCAAGTGCCTGCGAATCTCCTTTATTGAAAGTCATGCTATCGCGATAGTCAGATAAAAGATCGAAGTAAGCTTCATTGCAGGTAAGTAATGGCAGTCCCGCAGAAATAGCTTCTACCCCCGTTTTATCCAAACTTCCCGTATGACTCGTATTCACAAACACATCAGCTGAGTGAAGAAAGGGCACGATATCTTTATTGGCGATTGCTCCAAGCCAACGAACAGAGGCGTCTAAGCCATCATCACTTACCTTTTTCTTTAGCAAAGTTAAATACGCTTCCTGCTCGGGAGTACCCGCCTCACCTACCATATTAAGAATAACCGGCTTCTTTGCGGCTACGAGCTTTATAGCACCAATAAGCGTCTCATAATCCTTTACCGGAGAAATCCTTCCTATAGAGAGAACTCTTATTTGCGAAGCCTTTTGTGGCAACTTATAACTAAAAAATGCCGTGTCTATGCCCTGCCCTACCACTGCCAACTTAGTAGTCGGCAGGCGAAATCCTTTTGGTGTGGAAGTGAAGATAATATGGGCGAGCCTTTCAGCTACACGTAAAGAGAAAGTGACTTTAGCGTGTGCATACCAAAGGCCAATCTTCTTTCCAAAGATCCTCCAAAAAACTCCCCCCAAGATCACATACATCTGATTCATATGAACAAACACTTGGTCATAATTATCCCTTTCTCTCCAGATGTAATAAAAGAAATTCTTAAGATATCCGAGTCGGGAAATCCCTTTCTCCTTTCCCAAAGAAAAAACCGTCACATGAGGTGGAAAATCATACTCGCCCTTATAAAGACAAATAACGGTCAGTTTTTCAGTATTCTTTGCAAATTCAATTATCCATCGATGTACAAAACCAAACAAACCATCATTTTTATCTATCTTCTGGGTTATAAGAAGCATTCTCATGCCCTCAGTTTTTTCTTGATGATTAAATATGTGAGTATGATAGATAAAAAAACTAAAGAGGGCGATGATGCCGGAAGCCAAGACCTGTCCGAGCAAATAAGGAATATGCAATCTGCCGACAAAAATATACATAAGTAATGTATTGACCACTAGATTTATCAGCGCAAGAAAAAAGAAGAGCACGAGCTGGCCGCCCATTCTTTCCTTGGAATTCTCCCTGAAGGTCCAAAACTTCTGCATGATGAAACTTACTACAAAAGCCACGATAAACGCAATGATAGCAGCCACCAGATAATGTACTCCGTAAAAATGAATAAAGAAATAAAGAAGAAACAGATCGGTAGCCGCTGCAATACCTCCCGAGCAAATATACCTGAGAAGGACCGACTTATTTTTCATGATACTTTGAAAGGTTTGTTTGATCATAGAATTTAATTGGCAAAAGACCGTTCGATGTCATTCTTGTATCGTTGCAGATATTCACTTCGATCGGTAATTAGCATTTCGTTCGGCACCAGAGAAATTTCTAGAGGCGCCCGCACTTTATTCTTCATTGCCTGTTCAATCTTTTCAACAAAACATTCCAAATCTTCATTTGAACAGACTGAAACAATCGGAGAAAGAGCTGCGAGGTCAGGCGCAATTCCCACATCGCTCGTAACCACAGGAAGTCCTGCCAACACAGCCTCCATCAGCGTAAGGCCGTAACCTTCGTAGAATGAAGTGGAAAGAAAGAGATCCGTTGAGTCCATGTACGGGCTCAGGTCATTGACCCATAGCTCAAAAATCACCGAATCAGCTATTTCTAATTCTTTTGCCAAAACCATGAGCAATGAAAGTTCAGGCCCGTCACCAACTATTACCAGACCCACTTTTGGATGGTTCTGTAGTATTTTTTTGAATACCCTCAAGGCAAGCGGAAGATTTTTTTCCTTAGTCAGTCGTGAGGCAGTCAAAATAATATATTCAAATTGAGGATATTTAGCATGCAAATTTATTCCCGCCTGCTGCCTTTTTTGCTCAGTAAAAATGGGCAAGATGGAAATTTTTTTCAAAGGAATACGATACCTTTCTGCGACGCTTTTTTGTATCCTCTTTGATACCGTGCGAATGACGTCTGCCTTGGGCAAAATGCGTCCCGCAAGAAAAACACGAATACGATTTAAAAAAAATATCTTTTTAAATTCTGGGCTCAGAAAATCCGTATGGACCTGAATATGAAGGCGTGCGGCAACCTTCTTTGCCAACCAGGATGCGGATAGGCCGGTTTCAAATGGATCTTGTGCGGTGACTACTATCTGATCAGCACTTGAAGAAGAATCATTTGATTTTTTTGCAGACGCAACAATCTTTTTACCAATCAAATATGCATCGGTCATATAAAACAACTTATGAGCTGAAGAGGTAGGATATACAAAAGTATGAAGACCGATCTCTATTTTTTCTTGTGATCCGCTGTCAGATTGCCGAAGCGAAAAAAGCACAATATGTAGCTCTGCAAAAAGATTTCCATATTCGGTCATGCGGGCGCGAACTGCGCTTCCCTCTTTGAGCATATTCCTATCAGTCGATATCATAATTACGATTGGGCTTTTCATAAATTATTTTTTCACGTTCACAGGAACAACAAGGCTGCTCAGTTGAACGATCAACTCACTGAGCATTCGCTCTTTGCTAAAAGCCCCTACCTTTTTCTTGGCGTTGATCACGTGCTCCTTTGCACAAAGTGGATCTTCAAGCAGCTTTTCAATAGCAGAACACAGCTCAACCTGATCATTATATTGGACCAAGATTGCATCCTTGCCATTTTTTACCAATTCAATATTTCCTCCAACAGGCGTGGTAACAATCGGCGTACCAAGAGCCATCACTTCAAGAAGCAGGTGAGAAAGTCCTTCGTAAGAAGTATTGAGCACAAACAGATCAGCCGCAGAAACATATTCGAGCACTGACTGATGCGGAAGCTGGCCAAGTAGCTTGACCTTTGATTCCAGAGAGAATTTAGCGATAAGCGCCTCGAGGTTTTTTTGCTCCGGCCCACTACCAATAATAAGCAATGTAAGATCAGGAAATTCTTTTAGTAGAACAGGCACCAAAACAATGAGCATTGAGAGACCTTTCCACGGTACTAAACGGGCAACACTCAAAACCACTTTTCCATGAAGATCAAGCTTCTTGCGGGCCGCATCTCGCGACAATGAATCAATAGGCGCCTCAAAGGCATTGTAAATGACATGAATCTTTTTTTCCGGCACGCCCCACTTGGAAATAATCGTTTTAAGATAATTGCTCGGCACCACTACAGCATCCGCGTGACGAGCTGTAAAAGATTCAATCCACCTGAGTCCTCGTACAAGAAAAGAATAGCTGGTTTTTCCTGCATTAAACTCATCGAGATTCTCCTTTACCCCTCCGCGTTGAACGCCTTGTTCCCACGCATAATCCCCTACTACTTTCAACATGAATTTTTTTCTCAGAAAGAATGAAGCAATCAATGCTGGCAAACCGACACTTACAGGATCCTGAGCATAAATAACATCACTTGATCGGGCACGTATAAGCACTTTAAAAAAGTAAACCAAATGCCTAAGGATCTTTGGAAGATACCTAACCTCGGCAAAAGTGAGGACCTGAACGGTAA
>JARIHA010000162.1 GCA_029288475.1 Candidatus Tayloriibacteriota bacterium
ATACCCAACAGGCTCCGCGCTGAGGTATCCATTGTATTTAGGGGGTACAAACGGCACACGATATTTATCTGGCACATTACTAGTATCTGGCATATCACTAAGGTATGCCTTACCATCCAGTGTCTTTCCAGTATCTTTATCAATTGCCACATAGCCGATATTAGTCATTTCTAATAACCTCACCAAATAAAAAGTTCCTGTACCAGAGAGAATTGATAAATTCGTTGGTACGAATTAAAAGCCTAAGTGTATTTCGAACATGTTCTTCGCTCATATCACTTACTTTAATTTTACTGCCGTCTTTCATAATCCACGTTTCATCTTTAAGGTTTTCGTTGGGTGCTGACTGATATTCCGGCGCGGCTTCTAGCATTGCTTTGTATATTTCAACGGACTGCCAGCAAGAGGAAGTATTGTCGACGTGCGGTGTATTCTCTCCAGCTTCGATCATATTTTCCGTCGGTTCAACCGGCACCAATCGCCACTCGTCTGTGTTGTATGTGTCAGTTCTAATCATTTTTTGCCTCTATGTTTATGCCATTTTCTGCTAATAAACGTTTTGCCCGTTCTATATCTTGAAGTGTTATTATTTTTCTTCGTTTTTCAATATTTTTTTTACGCAATTCAAACTCTTCGTCTGTTTCATCTCGATAAACCTCAAAAGAGCAATAAGCTATGTCATAGCTTGTATGGCAATCAAATCTAATCTGGTGACCCAAATTAAATTCTTGAAGTTTTGAAATAAATTCACCAACTGTAATGTGATCAAAATGATTTACATCTACGATAAAAACCGGAACATTTGCTTTTTCTTCAGTCATTTATAACCCCTAAATTTTTTAGCATCTTTTAACAATTGCTCAAGTGTTCTTGGTTTAATAACCTTAACCAAACGTTCGCTGTAACCTGGAAAACCATCATTTCGTTTTTTGTTTACAGCTTTTTTTAAACGATTCTCAGTTTTTCGTAAACTATCCCCGCAAGCTGAACAGAACCCAGGAAAACGACCTGTGGTAGACAGCTTTTCTTTTTCTTTCTGACATCTAGGACAAACAACCATCTTTACCTCGTTGCATCTGACTAAGCATCATACTAACACAAAGTTATAGTCTTGTGTCAAGCGTTCTCAAAAAAATGTAGTCCGACTACACTTTTTTGGTTTTTTGTTCGCTGGGCGGTGTCCAGCCAAAACGACGAAAAGTAGCCAAAACATCGGTGTTTTCGGCTTTTTTCCATGGTTTGGGTATGATTACTTTGTCGGCGTGTTTCATGATCTTAGTCTTTCTGCGATTGTTGAGGCTTTTTCTAAAAAACTTGTTAATTGATCGCGTTGCTCTGTTTCAACATAAAACCTCATGACGTGCAAAATTGTTTCAAATTTTTTAAGTTCTCTTAATAAGTTTTCTTTATTTTCTAGCCAAGACGATACTTTATCTTCAATGTCACAATCAACAGGTTTAGTAAAATCAACAAAACCGTTTCCAAAAATAGGATATTCATCAATTAAATCTGCGGCTGAATGAATAAATGCGCAAGCTATAAAAGAAGGTAAGTTCATCAATTGTTTGCTCATGATTGGCCCCCGAGTGCTTTGGCAATGGTGGATTTTATGGCTTTCTCAACTACATTCATGTTCATATTCGCGCCTGACAAAGCAGCGTCGGCCAATTGCAACGCACCCAGTAGGTTAGAATTCAGCCGGTGTAAACGTACAAGCTCAACGGCAGCAGCTTTCTCCAAATTCGTGGCTACAGGGAATCCCGGCATCGGCTGGCATAACTTCAAAGCAATTTCTAAAGCAGCAACACCCGCAACTTCGCTCATCATCAATACCCCTTAGTTTTGTAGAGAAACACTGCCAGACCGAACAGGCCAGCCACGATAATGACGAAGGCAAGCAATAGGAATAGTAGGAATTTCATGCTGCACCTTTTGGTAAATTAAATTCGTCATCGTGAAACACTAGCGCGCTTACAGTAAATTCGTCTTCGGGGTGAAGAAGCACTACGCCGTCTTCGTTTTCGATGTGAAGAAGCACTCCGCTGTATCCGCCCCCCTGTTTATTGACAAAATCTTCAATAATTTCAACGATTTCCTCTTGTGTAAGTTTGGTCTTCACGCTGCACCGCCTTTCCGGGCGGCGAGCATCAGGTCTGCATACCGATATGAAAGCTCAACCGTCCATTCCATAGTTGAATCCACTGGATTGGCCAGCAAACCTTGCAACGCCTTCTCAGCAAGCTCATCCCGTTTTGCTTCCAGGATCATTGCGTCTAGCCAGTTTGTGCCGCTTTTTGGTACGCGGAGTTTGATTGCGGCGTACTGGCGCAGGGTCATTCCATGATGAATCTGACCGCAGCCGTTTTGATCGCGCCAGTCTTGCGGGAAGGCATAAACCACATCGTCAATGCCGGCTGTGTCTTGCTCGGCCGGTTGAGCAGCTACAGCACTCTTCTTGCGTTTGTAGGCGATGATGTCGGACCGATGCCCGTCGTGTAGCCAGTTCAATTGACAAGCCTTATACACTTTTTTTTCGTCACCATATTCGGTA
>JARIHA010000002.1 GCA_029288475.1 Candidatus Tayloriibacteriota bacterium
ATCGAAAGAGGTTCGCCGTTGCTGCCTAGAGTGAGTTCTCGAATCGGCCCGCGAAGAAGAACTCCCGCGAGCAGAAAGGTGAGGATGATGCATCCCCAGATACCGCTCCAGAAAGCGAGCCTCTCGTTTCTGAGGCCTGAATTGTAGGCGTCTACTTCCTCTTGGGGGCTGGCCGTGGTTGTCGCTTCCGGTGTCCTGGCTTTCGTCCAATTGTTAATAGTTGGCCGAATCCAAGCCCACATGAGTGCGGTCAGAATGATGAAAGTAATGATCCCGATAATACTAAGTGTTGACATGATTGTTCCCTCCGATTTTTGGTTTACCGATTATTTCAATTTGCACCTACACATCCACGACTGTGGCCGCAGGAAAACTATGTTAAGTATTACACAAATATTGACAAATGTCAATAAAATAGTCTTTATACAATATATGCCTTAGGATAAAGCTGAAAAAGGGTAAAATTGTTGTGCAATAAAGCCATTTCAAGTACAATTATCCCCATGCGACAATCACAATTGTTTACTAAGACGCGCAAAGACGCGCCAAAAGACGAAGTAGCAAAGAATGCAGAGCTTCTTATTCGTGCCGGCTATATTCACAAAGAGATGGCAGGAGTCTATTCTTATTTGCCTCTTGGCCTTCGGGTGATGAATAAAATTGCGACAATCATTCGTCAGGAAATAAATGCCCTTGGAGGACAGGAGATTTTAATGACTGCACTTCAGGACAAAAATCTTTGGGAAAAGACCGGACGATGGAGCGACAAAGTACTTGATGTCTGGTTTAAAACAAAATTAAAGAATGATACCGAACTTGGTCTCGGATCGACTCACGAAGAGGAGATCACTGCCTTGATGAGGGACTATGTGCGTTCGTTTCGAGATTTACCTGTATACGCTTATCAATTACAAACAAAGTTTAGAAATGAAGCTCGCGCAAAAAGCGGCATCATGCGTTCGCGTGAATTTCTTATGAAGGATCTTTATTCTTTTTCTAAAGACGATGCAGAACATTCTGTTTTTTATGAAAAGGCAAAGATTTCGTACAAAAATATTTTTAATAAAGCGGGAATTGGAGAACGCACCTATTTGACCTATGCCGCAGGAGGTTCTTTTTCAAAATATTCTCACGAGTTTCAGACGGTAACACCTGCCGGAGAGGATACTATTTATATTTGCGAAAAATGTCATGTTGCGGTGAATGAGGAGATACGCGATGAGCAAAAGACCTGTCCTCATTGTGAAAATGCAGATTTAAAGAAAGAAAAGGCTGTTGAAGTGGGAAATATCTTCAATCTCGGCACAAAATTTTCTGAGGCCCTCGATCTTGCCTATGTAGACGAGAAAGGTGAGAAGAAATTTGTTGTGATGGGTTGTTATGGAATTGGCCCAGGCAGATTGATGGGTACTATCGTAGAATCACTTTCTGATGAAAAGGGAATCGTGTGGCCTGAAAGCGTAGCTCCTTTCAAGATCCATCTTATTTCTATTCCAGACAAAGAAGGAAAAGTTGCTCATTATGCGGATAAATTGTATCAGACGCTAGTCGACAAAGGCATTGAAGTACTTTACGATGACAGAGATACTCGTGCAGGAGAGAAATTTGCCGACTCCGATCTGATCGGCATTCCTTATCGAGTGGTGGTGAGCGACAAGACCATGGCAGAAGGCAAGCTTGAACTGAAGGACCGAAAGAGTGGTACGGTAGAAAAGATTGAAGAAAAAGAGCTCTATGGCAAATAAAACTCTCAACAGATTCTATAAATTTATTTCAAACGATATTGGTATTGATCTTGGTACGGCAAACACCTTGGTGTATTTGCGCGGGCAGGGAATTATCATCAATGAGCCTTCGGTAGTAGCGGTAAACCAAAAGACCGGCCGAGTGGTGGCAGTGGGAGCTCAGGCAAAGCAAATGCTCGGAAGAACGCCTTCTCATATTGTCGCAGTGAAGCCGCTTGTTGAAGGGGTAGTCTCTGACTTCGAAGTGACTGAGGAGATGATTGCCTACTTGGTGAATAAGGCGCAGGCAAGCTCAAAGAAATTCCTTGGTCCACGAGTGGTAGTGGGAGTGCCTTATGGAATTACTAACGTAGAGACGCGTGCAGTGCGTGACGCTACTCGAAACAGCGGAGCTCGAGAGGTTCATATTGTAGAAGAGCCAATGGCTGCAGCCATTGGTATACGGTTGCCAGTAAAAGACCCAGTGGGAAGTATGATCATCGATATTGGCGGAGGAACTTCGGATATTGCGGTGATTTCTCTCGGTGGAATCGTCCGTGCAAAGACTCTTAAGATCGCCGGAGACAAGCTCAATCTCGACATTATTTCTTATATTCGAAGCGAGTTCAAGATTCTCATTGGAGAAAAAACAGCCGAACAGATCAAAATGGCCATTGGTTCGGTCATTCCTTCGGATACTCCACTCGAAGCTTCTATCAAAGGACGCGACTTGGTGACTGGTTTGCCTCGGGAGGTTATTATCACTGACGGTGATATTCGAGAAGCAATTTCTCAATCTATCGATCACTTGATAGAATCAGTAAAAGAAGTGCTCGAGACTACGCCGCCGGAAATTGTTTCAGATGTAATGAGTCGCGGCGTGCATGTGGTGGGAGGCGGAGCGCTCATTAAGGGTATCGGGGAACTTCTTGCAGAACATATTCGTATTCCAGTCCATATTGCTGAAGATCCGCTTACTGCCGTAGCCCGAGGTACTGGTATCATTTTGGAAAATCTTGAGAACTTTAGAGAAATTTTGATCCAAAACGAAGATGAATTACCCCCTCAAAAGTAGAAGAAGAGAAGGAG
>JARIHA010000006.1 GCA_029288475.1 Candidatus Tayloriibacteriota bacterium
GTTCTACACGATCTCCGATCTGGGTTGGAGGAGGTGTTACTCATGGTCCACGAAACGACAATAATGTTGAACGAAAGATTAACAAAAAGATGAAGATTAAGGCTCTTTATACTATTCTTTCAAAGAAGGCTAAGGATGGAGAGATACTTTTTGTCGACTCATTGAGTCTTTCTAGTGCAAAGACTAAAGATGCTAAATCTTTGCTTGCAGTTCTCGGAGGAATCAAGGGATTTGAAATGGTTTCAAAGAAGACTAAGAATGCCGCTTTGTTCGCACTCTATGAAAAGAACAAAGAGATGGAAAGAGGATTCAATAACTTCGGCAATGTTGAAGTTGATGAAGTAAGAAACATCAATCCTGTTGATTTACTTAAGTATAAATATCTTATTGTCAGCAATCCTAAGCAATCAGTAGAAGTAATGGCTGCTAAGATAGCTAATAAAGCTAAGAAATAATACACTGCCATGAATACAAAAGACCTTTCATCTATAATTGTTCGCCCTCGAATCACTGAAAAAGCTTCAGTGGTAAGTGCACAAAACGTATACACTTTTGAAATCTCAAAGGATGCAACAAAAAGTTTGATCAAGAAAGCCATCAAGGAAATTTACAATGTTACTCCAGTAAGAGTGAACATGCTTTCTATTCCTTCTAAAAAAGTAATGAGCCGAGGTAAACCAGGAGTTAAAAAGGGAAGCCGAAAAGCTTACGTACAGCTTAAGGATGGAGACAAGATAGAATTTGTATAAAACGAACATGAAACACTATAAACCAACAAGCAATCCACGACGTCAGCTTACCACTATTTCTTATGGTGATCATTTGACCGTTGCAGAACCTCACAAGGCTCTTACTCGAGGCTTTAGACGAGCTGTGGGAAGAAACAATCACGGACGAATTACTACTCGACATAAGGGAAGCGGTCACAAGCGATTGTTTCGAGAAATCGACTTCATGTACGATAAAAAGGACATTCCAGCTATTATCGAAACAGTAGAATACGATCCAAACCGAAGCGGTTTCATCTCATTGGTATGTTACAAAGATGGAGAACGACGATATGTTCTTCTTCCAAAGAGTCTTAAAGTAGGAGATACGATCCTTACTTCTGCAACTGCAGATTTGAAAGTAGGAAATCGTCTACAGCTTAAGAACATTCCAGTTGGTACTTTTGTATACAATGTAGAATTAAAGCCGTTAGGCGGAGGAAAGATTGCTCGTTCAGCAGGAAACTACGTAGAGATTATTGCGCAAGATGCAGGGCAGACTCATCTTAAGATGCCATCTACTGAAGTAAGAAAGGTTGCCGATATTGCATGGGCATCTATTGGAGAAGTTTCAAATGACGAGAATAGACTCGTTGTTATCGGAAAGGCAGGAAGATCACGATGGATGGGTATCCGACCTACAGTTCGAGGTACAGCCATGAACCCAGTAGACCACCCATACGGAGGAGGAGAAGGACGACAGGGACGAGGTACTCGACGAGCAAAGACTCGATGGGGAAAGCCAGTAGGAAAGGGTCAAAAGTCTCGACGAGCAAAGAAATACTCAAACCGTCTTATTGTTTCTCGACGACGTGTTGGGAAGAAGCGAGACTAATAATTCATATTAAGACCGTACGAAAAACATTGGAAGCGAGACACGAAAAAACCCCTTCTGGGGTTTTTTCTCTGCTTCGCCGCCGTCCGCGGCTTGGCAAGCTCTCGCTCCCAATGTTTTTCCTGCGGTCTTATGATATATTACTAATACTTATTCGTTAATAAATTATCATGGAACACCATAGTAATAAGGGTTTTTCATTAAAAACATTAATTGGACTTACTCTTGTCGTTATTATAATCGGGCTTTTTTACTCGTATAAGGAAGGGGAAGTGCAGGCACCTTCTGTTTCTAGTGTTGTCCAAACAACAAATGCAGATTCTACTCATTCTGCATCTTTGCCGGTAGCGGGTATTGCAACCACTACTTCTTCAGGAAATTTAACCTATGTAAATGCTCAATATCAGTTTCAATTTCAGTATTTACCAACCTGGAAGGCGACCACTATTTTTAATGCGGGTCTTTATAAGGGGGCTATCGCATTCATAAAAGCAGATCAGGAACCAAAATTAAACATCCAAATTGGAACGAGTCCTACGAGTGACTCGATTAAGACTGCCGCTGCAGATAATGCGCTCTTCTTTAGAATAATGAGCAATTCTTCAATCAATACGATTGTTTCAAATTTATATGGCTCAAATGTAGTAGTTACAAATGTAACGATAGGTGACAAAAACATTGCTCACGTTATACGCTCAAAATCCTCAGACCCAGTTAATTGGGCTGGTGGCTCAACAGAGGCGTATATTCTGAGGACTCTTTCGGGGCAAGCGGTAGTAGTTGAAGCAAATTATTCCACACCAGAGCCAAAAAGTGATACTGACCTGAAGAAAATGCTTGATATGGCTGTTTCAACATTTGCCCCGAACACTCAGTAGTAGCCTAGTTTGCCCTATAAATTTGACATATATATTCAGTCTGCTAGTATATGGACTCGTGGCTCTTATGAGCTATTTGTTTTACATATTGAACGTCTTCCTCAGATAAATAGAGGACAATCGATATCCCATTATTTTATGACACGATCTGCTAAAAAAGGCCCATACGTATCCGACAATCTCATGAAAAAGATCAACGGAAAGAAACCAGAGCAAGCTGGCATTATTAAGACATGGGAGAGAGACAGCCAAATTGCCCCTGAAATGGTTGGATTTAAGTTTGGAGTGCATAACGGCAGAGATCATCTCGAGGTATTGGTTACCGAGGAAATGGTGGGTCACCGTTTAGGAGAGTTCTCTTTGACTCGAAAGTTCGTTCGACATGGAGGTAAGATGCAGAAGGAACTCGAACAGAAGAAGAAAGAAGCTGAAATCGCATCTGCTCAGTCTGCAAAGGCAGCTGTCGCTGAAAAGAAATAATCACATAATTATACTCCAATGGTCAAAGCTTCACTTAATGATTATAGACAGTCCCCTCGAAAAGTTCGCTTGGTAGCGAATCTAGTTAAGGGTAAGCAGGCAGACACTGCAATCGCACTTCTTAGTTTTACCGTAAAAGAAGCGGCAGCTTCAATCAAGAAGCTTATCGAATCAGGTGTTGCAAACGCAAAGAACAATTTTAATATTGAAAGTGCAGATCTTTATATCAAAGACATTCAGGTAAACCCAGGGCTCGTAATGAAACGAAGCATGCCTCGAGCTCGAGGAAGCGCTTATCAGATAAAGAAGCGAACAAGCCATATCGATCTTATCCTTGATGTAAAAGTAAAAAAGGAGAAGGCGAAAAAGGAAAAGAAAGTTCAAACAACCAAAAAATAACATGTCACACGTAGTCCATCCATATGCACATAGATTAGGAATCATCCGAGACTGGAAGTCTCGCTGGTTTGGAGCAAGTACGAAGAAATATCGTGAATTTTTGAAGTGCGATCTTTCTGTTCGAGAACATTTGACCAAGAAGCTCCGTGGTTCTTATATAAGTGCAATTGAAATGGAACGAAGCGAGAAATCACTCCGAATCATTATTAAGACTTCTCGACCTGGTATGCTTATTGGAAAGAGCGGTGAAGGAGCTACAAAGCTCCGAGCTGATATTCTCAAATTCATCCAGAAGAAGAAGTTGGCTATGCCACCTGAACTTAAGATTGACGTGGAAGAAGTGCGATCTCCAGAATCAAATGCTGCTATCGTAGCACAAATGGTTGCTGAAGGTTTGGAAAAGCGTCTTCCTTTCCGACGTGTGATGAAGCAAATGCTTGAGAAAGTTATGGCAAACCGAGACGTGAAGGGAGTAAAGATTTACCTTACTGGCCGACTTGGAGGAGCTGATATGGCCCGACAGGAAGAGCTTAAAAAGGGACAAATTCCTCTCCAGACCTTTCGAGCCGATATTGATTATGCACGAGAAAAAGCGCATATGACATACGGAGATATCGGAATAAAGGTGTGGATTTACCGAGGAGAGATCTTCGCAGAGAAAAGCGCTCCGAAAGCTGCTAATCCTAATAACGCATAATATACTACCATGTTGCTACCAAAGAAAGTAAAGCATAGAAAATGGCATACCATGAGGAGAAATGCGGGAAAGCCAATGACAGAGACTCGAGGAATCAATCTTTCCTTTGGTTCTTACGGTCTTAAGGCTACTTCTGCTTGCCGCATAACTTCAAATCAGATCGAATCTGCTCGAAAGGTTATCGCGCGATACGCTGGAAAATCAGGAAAGATCTGGACTCGAGTTTTTCCAGATATGCCTTATACTCAGAAGCCTGCGGAAGTACCCATGGGTTCTGGAAAAGGAGATCCGCAAGGATACTGTTTTCAGGTGAAGCCGGGGCGTCTCATCTTTGAGATTGACGGTATTGCTGAGACTGAAGCTCGCGAGGCTCTTCGAAAAGCTGGAACAAAGCTTCCTCTTAAGACACGAATCGTATCCCGAGCGATATAAATAATATAAGCCATGAAAGACATCAAAAACATAAACGAACAGGAGTTGCACAAGACGCTTAAGGAAAAGAGAGAGGCTCTCCGTGTATTTCGATTTGGAATCTCTGGCAGCAAACTTAAGAATGTGAAGGAAGGAAAAGGAATTCGAAAGGATGTCGCTCATATTCTCACAGAGCTTAATGCTCGAAAGAGAGAAGAGAAGGTCGCCCCAGTTTCTAAAATGAAGATGGTAGCTAAAAAGTAATTTTATGGAAAACAAAACCCCAAACAATCAACCAGTACCCTTTAAGAGGAAGACCTTCACTGGAAAGGTGGTGTCTGACAAGATGAAGGATACGATTGTCGTTGCCATAGAGAACTTCAAGAAAGTTCCTAAGTATGGTAAATTCATCCAGATCACAAAGCGTTTTAAGGCACACGATGCCGGTAATACAAAAAAAATGGGAGAAGTCGTAACCATTGAAGAAACTCGACCAATTTCAAAGGACAAGAAATTCCGAGTAGTAATCGATTAATTAATATACATTTATGATTCAGCCACGTTCAATTGTTAAAATTGCGGACAATACCGGAGCAAAGATCGGAAGAATTTTCAAAGTGCTCGGAAGCGCAAAGAAGCGATATGCTCAAATTGGCGAAATCGTAGTGCTTTCAGTGCAGAAGGCAGAACCACGAAAAGCAATCAAGAAGAAGGATGTTCTTCATGCTGTAGTGGTTCGACAGAAGAATGCATTCCGACGAAAGGATGGATCATATATTCGTTTCGATGAAAATGCAGTGGTTATCCTTGAAAAAGGAAAGACTGATCCAATTGCAGGACGCGTATTCGGACCAATTCCTCGAGAAATTGCTGATATGGGTTATCAGAAAATCGCTTCTCTTGCGCCTGAAATTGTATAAATAAATCTCAACTATATGAAAATCAAACGAGACGACAATATAATAGTTATAGCCGGTAAGGATAAAGGTAAGAAAGGTAAGGTTCTTAAGGCTATGCCAAAAGACGATATGGTTATCGTTGAAGGTGTAAACATGAAGAAGCGACACACTAAGGCCCGAACAGGAGGTAAGAAAGGCGAAATCGTCGAGAAGGCCCATCCTATCCATGTTTCTAATGTGAGGGTTGCTTAATGTTCTAACAGTAAACATATGAATGGAATTAAAGAAAAACAGAAGAAAACATTTGAATCCCTAAAGGACTCATTAAAGATCAGCAATGTAATGCAGGTACCAAAGCTTGTGAAGGTGGTTGTTTCTGCTGGTATCGGTTCAATCAAAGACAAGAAGAAGATTGAACTCGTTGCCAACAGACTAAATACGATCACTGGTCAGAAGGTGGTAGCCAAGGGGGCAAAGAAATCAATTGCTGCTTTCAAGGTTCGACAGGGAGATCCTGTTGGATATCAGGTGACTCTTCGAGGCGAGAGAATGATAGGCTTCCTTGATAAGCTCATCAACATTGGATTTCCTCGAACTCGAGATTTCCGAGGTATTTCAAAGCAGGGAATTGATGATATCGGCAATATGACCATGGGTATCAAGGAGCATACGATTTTCCCTGAAACGGGAGATGAAGAGCTCAAGGACGTGTTCGGCCTCGCTGTTACTGTAGTTACTACAGCAAAGAACAAGAAGGACGCTGCTATCTTCTTTGAGTACCTAGGCTTTCCTTTCAGCAAAGTAGAGGTAGAGAGGAAGAGAGGCAAGAAATAAGGCGTTTATTTGACATTGAGCGGTGGGGTTGCTAGTATAACAACCACGCTCGATAAGAGCTTAATTTTTATTTAATTTGTTTTTATTTGTCCAAAAATGGCGAAAACATCAGTAATTGCAAGATCACAGAAAAAACCTAAGTATGCGTCCCGTGTGGTACGCCGCTGTTTTCGATGCGGACGAAAGAGAGGATACATGAGAGATTTTGATCTCTGCCGTATTTGCTTCAGAGAATTCGCGAACGAGGGTATGATTACTGGAATTAAAAAATCATCATGGTAGTAGATCCAATCGGAAATTACATTTCAAATATCAAGAATGCTGCTAACGCAGGAAAGGAAACAGTCATCGTTCCTTATTCAAACTTGAAGAACGCCATCACTGATCTTCTTGAAAGAGAAGGATATGTAATGAATTTGACCAAGAAGGGTAAAAAAGGCTCTAAGACTGTTGAGGTAAAGATCATTTATCAGAATGACATTCCAAACATTCACGGAGTAGAAAGAATTTCACGCCCATCAAAACGAGTTTATCAGGGGTCTACACATTTGGCACCGGTAAAAAACGGAAAGGGTCAGCTCGTCATTACTACTTCTAAGGGAGTACTTACTGATAAGGATGCCCGAAAGGAGAAGGTAGGAGGAGAAATATTGTTTAAAATTTGGTAATTATTTTTATATGTCTAGAATTGGAAAACAACAGATCAATATCCCTGAAAAGACCGAAGTCAAAATCGCCGGAACGGTTGTTTCAGTGAAGGGTCCTCTCGGAGAAACTTCTCGAGACTTTAAGCCTGAAATTGAAATCAAGGTTGTTGATGGTAAGGTGATCCTTACTCCAAAAAGAAATGATTTGGAAACAAACGCTCTCTGGGGAACTTACGCTTCTCATGTTTACAATATGATTGAAGGGGTAAATAAGCTCTATCAAAAGAAGCTTATCGTTGAAGGTATTGGTTTCAAGGCAGACGTAAAGGGAGAAAATCTTGCTATGAGCCTTGGATATTCTCATCCAGTGAGCCTCGTGATTCCTAAAGGAG